>NZ_KN360943.1:33365-93517 GCF_000784355.1 Methanolacinia paynteri
ATTCACGAAAATAATATTCTTCCTGGTGATCTCTGTAGTAATCGGCTTTGTGGGGAGTTATCTGCTTCAAAAGACAGCTTCATTCATGCTGCGGAATGCAAAACGCACTGTAAACAAGAGTATCATCCGGCTGAACTGGATAGCGGTTGCATTAATGTCGTTCAGCAACGGTTCGAACGATTCCCAGAAAGAACTCGGGATAATTGTACTTGTCCTGTTCAGTGCAGGCGAGATGGCGGTTCTTGAAGTTCCCCTGTGGGCGAGGATCATATGTGCGGCCCTTCTGGGGCTCGGTACGCTCAGCGGGGGATGGAGAATAATGAAAACGCTCGGGGACAGGATATTCAAACTTCATCCCCTGCATTCCTTCGATTCCCAGCTGTCATCCGGAATCTCGGTAGCTCTTTCGACCAGCCTGGGTGCACCGGTCTCGTCGACCCATATCATCTCGACCTCGATTATAGGTGTCGGAGCCGCGGAAAACCCGAAGAAGGTCAAATGGTCGACAGGGCGGGATATCGTGATAGCAATGATAATGACCATCCCGGTTACAATGGTTATTTCAGGTACAATCTACTATTTCATCTCATACCTGACAGGGATCTGATAATATGGCACGAAAATCGAAGGTGACCGAAAAGATAAAAATCCTCGACAATATCTTTCCCCCCGAATATGATTTCAAAGGAATGCTTGAGGAGCAGGCGGTAAGCACACAGAAAGGAGTGGGAACGTTCGTTTTCTGGCTCAAGGATGTCCCGCTGAAAGATCCCCACAATATCGACAAAATCGCCGCCGAAGTCGACGATTTAAGGCACAACCTGGAGCAGAAGATGGTGGAGGCATTCTCGACTCCGTTTGACAGGCAGGACATGTACACCTTATCAAGGCATATGGACTATATCCTGAACCATACGAAAGAGACGGCAAGGGAGATGTATTCCTTCGGTGTTTCGCCTGACGAGGCGATTGTCAAAATCGCCGACCAGATATTCCTGGGGACGGGACTAATGGTAGATGCAGTCAGGGCGATGAACAACGAAGAATCGAAGGTTGAAGAATACATCAGGCTGGCAAGAAGGTCGATGCATGAAATCGATGACACCTACATAGAGAGTATGGCCGAACTCCTCCATACCGAAGATCCCATGAATGCATTGAGGAAGGGAGAGATCTATCATCATTTAAGGGAGATCGAAAGAGCTCTGAGGAGGGCGGTCGATCTTCTTCACAAGGCATTTTTAGGGATGAACTGATCATTCCCAACTCTGATATTTTTTTGATCGACGCGATTATCAAAATCAACATTAATTCCGGTTAAAAACGAAATTCAACTGATACGAAATAATAAATACGAACGACTTTAAAAATACCCCTTACCCATGGACCTTAGAAAAAAGGTAATAGTCCTTTATCTTTGCATTACGCTGATGATAATCTTGTTCATAGGAATCTCCCTCCCGATATCATTAGAAGAAGAAAATATCCATATCACCTCTGAAAAATCGATAGATAATCTAAACCATGTAGATTTTGCACTTACAAATTTTATTGATCATTCAAAATACGACGTATATGCCTTGTCACTCAATGAGAATATAGAGACAGACGATACTTCAGGATTCTCCAATTTTTTGAATAATTCCGATAATTACGGGTATTCCTCAAACAAAACTGAACAGGAGATCATCAAAGTACTGAGGGATTTTCAATACACGCACCCTTATGTCCAGTCCGCCTACCTGGGTTACGAAAACGGGGCATTCATAAGATCACAGCAACTGGGAAATATTACGACCTATGATCCCAGGACGAGACCGTGGTATACTCTTGCAAAAGAGAAACCCGGAGAGGTGGTAATTACACAGCCGTATATGCCGATAACATCATCCGACATAAAAATTGGAATCTCAAAGGCCGTCATCGATCAAAACGGGACAGTATCCGGTGTTGTGGGTACAGATATCACCCTGGTAAACCTGACAAATTATATCTCCGGCATAAAAACAGGCAATGAAGAAGGAGTAATACTGACCGACCGGAACGGGGTTATTCTTGCAAGCGGGAACTCATCTCTCCTTTTTACCAACATTCAAAATATATTGAAGGATCAGACCGATAATTTCCTGAATACGGATGAAGGCATTATTGTTATCGACGATTCATATTTCAGCTATTATACATCCCCGGAGCTTGGATGGAAGATGGGGGAGATAATTCCGTTCAGGGTATTAAACCAGCAGATTTACGAATCATTTATCCAGATCCTGATCTTCGTGGTTTTTGCACTGGTTCTTCTCAGTATAATAACCATTTTTATGATTAATCGCACAGTGATCAGGCCGATTTCAGAACTAACCGAAGTCAGCAGGAAAATTGCCGAGACCAGGGATCTCGACCAGGAGATCAATACGGATATCGGGGATGACGAGATCGCAACACTTGCCCGTTCCCTGAAATTGATGGTAGATACCATCCGCAAAGACGACCTGGAAAGGAAAGAGATGGAAAAGCAGGTCGCAATTTCAATAAAACAGATCGAGGATAACATAAGCAAATTGTCTATATTGAACGACGAGATCAGAAATCCGCTGACAGTTATCCTCGCCTGGGCCGAGATGGTCGAGGACGAGAAGACCAAAGAATTGTTGCTTAAACAGATCTATGAGATCGATTCCAAAATTACCGATCTCGACAGGGGATGGCTGCAGTCTGAGAAGGTCTGGAAGTTCCTGCACCGGTATTACGGTATTCAGTGCGGAGAGGGAACATGCGATGTTGAGAATAACGGCAAGGAACCGGATGAAAATCCGGAATAATTTTTTTTTATTTGTTGGCGGCAAAATCTTTCCCAATCGACAATATAATGAAATTCCGGGAAGAATAAGACTGTTCTAAAGACAAGATATATATACTTTATTACCGTCCCTTAACATTGTGAATCTTAGAACAAAGGTTATAGTCCTGTATGTTATCATTACCCTCCTGATAATTTTGTGCATAGGGGTGATACTGCCAATATCATTGCAGGAGCAGAACCTTAACGCAATCTCTGAGAAATCGATCGAAAAGTCGATGCATGTCGACTTTGCACTCTCCAATTATATAAATGAAGCAAAATATGATGTCCTCGGGTTGTCGCTGAATAATATCGTCAGAACCCCCGACGACTCGGAATTTACCTGTTACCTGATCGGCCGGGACGGATCTTTTCATTTCTCTGATAGCGGAACTGAAAGGGAGATCGTTGACGTCCTGGACGGATTCCAGGTGAGCCATCCCAACGTACAGTCGGTATACATGGGCCGCGAGAACGGGGCGTTCGTCAGGTCCTATGCCTGGGAAAATGCTTCAGACTACGATCCCCGGTCAAGACCCTGGTATATCCTTGCGACCGAAAACCCCGGGGAGGTTGTTATCACTGACCCGTACATCCCGATTACGACACCGTACGTTAAGATCGCGATCGCCAAGGCCCTCGTCGACAATGAAAGCAATGTCTACGGGGTAGTCGGTACGGATCTCAATCTTATGAACCTGACCGGTTATATTACCGGGATTGAAACGGACTATGAAGGTGAAATGATTCTGACCGATCGCAACGGAGTAATCATTGCCAGCAGGAATGAATCAGCCTTGTTTACGAATATCAGCGGCATACTCAATAACCAGACGGGAGCCTTTATGAACTCGGATGAAGGGGTTTTAGTTGTCGACGACGGGTATTTCGTATACTATACGTCTCCCGATCTCGGGTGGAAGATCGGGGAGATCATTCCGTTCAATGTTATCAACAGGCAGATTTACGAATCAATCCTCCAGATCCTGATCTTTGTGATCTTCGCCCTGTTTCTCCTCAGTATAATTACAATGCTTGCCCTGAACCGCACGATTCTCAGGCCACTTTCGGACCTGACCGAGGTCAGCACGAGAATTGCCGAAACCGGGGATCTCGACCAGGAGATTCGCGAGGAGAAGACGGACGGGGAGATAAGAAAACTCGCCTGTTCGTTCAAGGCGATGGTCGAGAAGATCCGCAGCGAGGAAGAGGAGAGAAAGAATATGGAGATCCAGGTGGCCGACTCCATAAAGCAGATCGAAGGGAATATGGGAGATATGGCGATCCTGAACGACGAAATCAGGAATCCGCTGACCGTGATCGTCGCCTGGGCCGAGATGGCTGACAAGGAGATAAGGGACAAGATCCTCGAACAGGTCGCGGTTATCGATAAGATCATAAATTCTCTCGACCGGGGCTGGCTCCAGTCCACGAAGGTCTGGAAATTCCTCAACCGCTACTACGGGATTCACAACAGGACGGATCAGGACAACAAAAAAGAGGAGGAGGGCAAAGAAGAACACAGGTGATCTGATTCGGAAAAACCGGGCCGGTTGCTGTGATTACTTCACGTTCGTGCCGAATGATTCATGAGAAGATCATGATTTCATTGAATCGGCTTTGGCCCGGCGATATTACAGGCATTTCACCCCGGTGGTGCAACAAATAATAAATACACAATTATTAATATAGAGACTTTATCATGGATCTTAAAACAAAGGTCATTTTTTTATACCTCATTATAGCCGTTATTGTTTTGATCCTGGTTGGCGTAGTCCTGCCGTCCTCGCTTGAAAAACAAAATCTCGACACAATATCCGACATATCAGTCAGAGAACTGAAATATATCGATTTTTCACTTACAAACCTGATCAGTGAAGCGAAATACGACATCAATGAGCTTTCGGTGAAAGAGGTCGTACAGACACGTGACGATTCGGATTTTACAAGTTTCCTTAATGCATCGGAAGATACATTCGAGTATTCGATCGGGGAGACGGAACAGGATATCATCGATTTAATGCTGGAATACCAGACTACGCATCCGTATGTGAATTCGGTTTACATGGGAAGGGAGAACGGCACTTTCGTAAGGTCGCAGGAGAGGGCAAGAAACACGGCTTACGACCCGCGTGAAAGACCGTGGTATATTCTGGCAAAAGAGAATCCCGAAGAGGTTATGGTTACCGAACCGTACAGTTCGCTCACGACACCGGATATAAATCTCGGAGTCGTCAAAGCCCTCGTCGATCAGGACGGCGAGGTTTACGGGGTCATCGGAGCGGACATCACCCTGGAAAAACTGAGGGAATATATTAACTCCATAAATACGGTGGAAGAGGGGGACATCATTCTCACCGACAGCAACGGGATAATCCTTGCGTACCGTAACTCATCATACCTTTTTACGGATATAGAAGGGATCCTGCAGAACTATACGCCTGCATTCCTGAACGAGGAGCAGGGGGTAATCTTCCTGGACGGAGACTATTTTGTATATTACACCTCGCCGGAACTTGGATGGAAGATTGGCGAGATATTCCCGGCCGAGTACATCAACCAGAAGATCAACGAATCGATCGTGAAGATCCTCGTATATGTAATAATCACACTGATTTTGCTGAGTGCACTGACCCTGCTGACACTGAATTATACAATAATCAAACCCATCTCCGCTCTTACCGCGGTCAGCAGGAAGATTGCAGAGACTGGTGATCTCGACCAGGAGATCGATGTGAAAGGCACGGGAGAGATCGGATCGCTGGCACGTTCCTTCAAGGCGATGGTTGACAGGATAGAAACGGACGAGATCGAAAGGCTGGAGATGGAGAGGCAGATTGCAAACGCAGTGGTGCAGATAGAGGAGAATATGGGCCAGCTTGCAATTCTGAACGACGAGATCAGGAACCCCCTGACTGTCATCGTGGTTAATGCAGAACTGGCCCCGGAAGAGAACGGGGAGCCGATTCTAAACCAGGCTTATGAGATCGACAGGATTGTCAGGCAGCTTGACAGGGAATGGCTCAGTTCGGAGAAGGTCTGGTCTTTCCTTCGCCGGTATTACGGGATCGATCACAGGAAAAACGATGACGAAGATTCGAAATGAATTTTTTTCCAAGATCAGATCTCTTCTTTAAGATATTTTCAGGATTTTTTTCGTTAACAAATGTGATCCGAAAACCTTGTATGATAAAGTAAAGCTTAAATAGACCTTAAAATAAGCGAAAAACGGGTTTTTTTGCATCCACACAGAAGCCTCAGATTCTACGATCTCCTTGTCATTCGATATGAACATCGTCCTGAAAAAACAGGGCGATGACGTGTCGTTATATCGAGGCAATTTGGGTTTTATTCCCTGTAAAAACGGCATATTCGCGTTGTTTAAATCCGACCTTCAAAACCCCGTTCAAAACGGCAAAATAAGCTCAAATTGAGGAGTTTTTGGAGGAGGATCTCATCAAAAATAAGACCTTAACAGGATATTTGGGATATTATCATTTCCCTTCTTTGTGAAATTCGAGGGCATTCAGTGCGAACCGGGAGTATGCAGCGGCCGGACCTCCTCCCATCTCGATTGCGACATCGATTGTCTCGAAGATCTCCTTTTCGGATGCACCCGCCAGATGAGCCTGCTGGACATGCCATTCGATGCAGGGCTCGCATTTTGTAACGATGGATATCGACAGTGCCATGAGCTCCTTATGTTTCCGGGAAAGAGCTCCGTCCTCGAACGCCTTCTTTTCCAGCTCGGTGAAAGACCCGTAAGTGCTACAGTTCTCCAGGTACCTTGAATGAAGTTCTCTCCTGTCGACTATACTCTGGTTGATCTTTTCCCTGACGAATTTTTCCATACGCTTCCGTCCTGATCAATAGGTTGCTCCGGTTTCAATTATTTTTTTCCGTTGGAGAAAATGCGAAAAAGTCAGGGAGTTAAGAAAGGCCTGACGGAATTCATAGAACTTACTCTCTAAACGTGGTATCTAACGTCGTTCGGGTTTTCAAGGCAACTCAAAAAAATTATGAACCAGAAAGGAAAAGGACTGGAATCATTACTTTAACGTTGAAATGTAGAATGAGAATAGCGATAGCTCTAAAAATATTTATTGTAATCATTGAAATTCTAAAACAATAGTAACTTTTAATCAAATCCCTGTAATTTTATATAATTAGTTAATTCTTCATATTCTTTAAATAGATATTTCAAGAGAATCTTTTCAATAAGTTCCTTATGTAAATTAATCACTTTATATGTAAAAAAAGGAGTCACATTATCAGAAGAACCATTATGGATTATTTCACTTCTGATTCTATAACAATCTTTGAAGAACTTATAACATTCATTTTGGCCTTTAATGTCATCATACAATAAAGATGCGATATTTTTAGAAACTTTTTCTGATAATCCACTCCTTTCATTATTGAGTAATAATATTTCAAATGAAGAAATAATCTTTAAAAATTTCAATTGAATGTTGAAATCAGTAAATGCATCTCCTACCCACATAACAGAATCAATAATTTTTTTATCTAAATTTGTTTTATTTTCTTTATTATAACGAATTATAAGAGCATCAAATATTTTATCATTGAATAAATCTTGCATATTGGCTGTTCCAGATTTAATATTGATTTTTTCAGAATAAGAGGAATAATTCAGATTAGAAATATTTACATAAAATCCTCTTTTAGATTCTTCTTTTTTATTAGAGACAGGTTTTAGATAACCAAAATAACGGATAATTTTCGCTATTTCATCAAAAAATAAATCTGCTTCTTCAATCGAAGCCGATGAAGTAAAATTCCGATTTTGTATTTCAAAGATAGGAATATCTTTATAAAAAATTCCTTTTTCTATATCTCTTCCTATACCCTTGATTATAAATTCTCGATCTTCTTCTTTTAGCTTATTAATATTTTCAGATTTCTCCATTAAATCATATATTGAGGGGTAAATAAAGCAATTTCCAATTTTTATTATATCTGATGTCTCAATATTATAAATATGTAAAATATTTAAATAACTTTTTAACTTTAATAAATTACTAATATCCTTAACTAATTGCTCTTCATTCTTATAATCCCCATATGCATATTTTCTAGCAATTTCACTTAATTCCCCCGAAATTCCATTTCGTTGTAATTTAGAGAGAGTTCCTTTTCTTTCTTTTACAATTTTTTCATTTATCAGACTAATTTTTGAATGAAATGTTTCATTTCCATACAAACAAAATCCACCAATGAAAAATCGAGATATATAATCTCGATTATATTCACTACTTTTTGGTACAACAATTAATTCTTTTGCAGCTTCTTTTATCCCTTCTTTTACAGTTTCTTTTAATTTAATATTGAACCCTTCTTGTATGTCAGTGAATAAATTCTTCATCACAATTGATTATTAATATGCTTATGCAAACAGAACTCTAAATTGGTTAAATTAATACTTTAATTAAAATCAAAAAAATAACTGCATAACGCCAGTATTGAAGTTTTTAAAGGAAATAATAATCCTGATTATTTCAATGAATTTATTGCAGTATCGATACTTTTAATCGCACAGTCTAATTCATAATAACTTTTACCTGCGTTCTGTTTATTTTCAAAATAGTCTTTTGCATTTTTGATATGATCATATACTTTACTGATTTTTTCTTCTGCATTACTATCGAAATATGACAATTTATCATAGTTCATATCGTAAAATCGAAATAAATCATCAAAATAATTTCTATTAAATGCTCTATCAAAATTTGACATTCGCTGATGACCCTTTTCTTTTTCTATATCTCGCATTAATTCATCGATTTTTTTTGGTAATGAGTTAAGATCGCTAATAAAGAGATTTTGGTATCTCTTTTTTATTTTATTGTTTATTGAATTATCATAAAGGAATTTTAAAGCAAAACCAACTACAACTCCAAAAAGAGTAAATAATCCTGTAATTATTGCACTAAAATCAGTAATTTGCATTTTATCCCTGTATTACCTTATACTTCACAATTGGATTTAACTTTTAATGTAATCTTTTTACAAAAAACCAAAATATTTTCCAAACAAAATAAGCTTAAAAATCACTTAAAATCAAAAAAGAACATCTTCATGTCCCAAAAAGAAGCCGCTGGGGGGACTTGAACCCCCGACCTGCTGATTACGAATCAGCCGCTATACCGCTAAGCCACAGCGGCGAACCTTCCTCGAAGTTTCCTTAATGTATTGCGTCTTTAAAATTATAAGTTTGGTGTATTGATCCGGGAGACTTACGAATAGCCGTGGATCGTTACGTTGTTCTGGGCCTCGTCCTTCGAGTCCGCATGGGCGGAGATCTCGCCGAACTTTGCCTCGTAATCCACGATCGTCTTCGAAAGGACCTGCGAGAAGTTCTTCGCATGCTTCGGGCTGATCGATACGACGGACTTCGCACGCGCCTGGTTCGTTCCCGGGATCTCGTGAAGGAAGACGAACGTGAACTCGTCGTCCTTGTATGCCACCTGGATCCTGTTCGAGTAGACCGGATCGAGATCAGGCGGAAGATTGACTGTAATTTCGCGCTTTTCCATAGATATTATTAGACCTCACCGACAATAAGAATTATCGGGGAAGATTAAATGCAGAGGGGGAATGCATGGATTTCGTAACTATATCGGGGATTGTCTCGTGCAATTTCTGCCCGGTAAGATACTATCTTGAAAAGAGCCGCGAGTACGGATCCGAGAAGCCGGAATATACAATGTCGAAGCAAATCTCGTACAGGCTCGGGAGGGAGTTGTGCGAATACGAGATCTGGGACGAGATCCTGCTTGTCAACCCGGATGTCGGTGAAGATAGCTATCCGCAATTCCTGGAATGGTTAGATAAATGCAGGAATTCGGAATGGCCTATCCCCTCCGAAACCGATCTTTCAGTAAGATCGAACAGACTCGGGATTATAGGAAAGATCGACTTCCTCTATGAAGAAGACCCGAAGATCGGGATCGTCAGGGCGTCACCAGCCCCGGAGACAGGGATCTACAAATCCGACAGGATACGTTCGGCGATGGCTGCGATCTGCGCAGGAGAGACATTCGGGTATGATATCGAAGATGTCGCTCTGCTCTATGTCCCGGACGGAAAGATGAAGATCTGTCACCCCTCGCCTTCCGACAGGAGAGCAGGACTTCGGGCGTTGTCGGTTGCAAAAAAGATAGACCGTGGATACATCCCGGAGAAGAAAAACACCGGCAGGTGCGATTACTGCTACCTGAAGGACTACTGCGATTCCGAACCCAAAAAGCTCTCGGACCTCTTGTAATTTTTAAAGACACAAAAAATTGTTTCAAAAGAAACCGGGATTGTCAAAGGACTGCAGATCCCCGAATAATTATAATATAAAATACTGCCACACCGCGAACAGGAACTCAAACCCGATCAGCAGTATGACAATCCATTCCAGGAAATAGGAATGCTGGATTCTCACTTCGTCGGAAAGCATCGAGTAGTTCTCCCTCAGGACATCGATCTTTCTCGTGACACTCCCGCTCCACTGGCCGATCCTGAACTCCTTTAATGCAGTCTCGTACACCCTTGCGTAATAGACATCCTCGGTGACCTTAATGAGGTTGTTCACTCTCTCGATAATCTCGTCGAGGTCCGCGTAAATCTCCATCGTGGCGACCATGATCCCGTGGTACCTGTACATTCTCCGGAACCACGACATCCTGTCGGCATCCTCGATGTCGTCGTACATATTTTCAATCCGGTTCGTAAGTTCGCGATCGTAATACCTGAACTCGAACACCTGAACATTTGCATATTCTATGAGATCGATGATATCGTCCAGGGATTCGGGCGAGACTATCAGTGCACCGTCCCAGGATATGATCACCTTGTCGTTGCGGCTGTAGCTTAGAACATTCCTTAAAGTCTCCTCCCTGAACTGATCCGAGAAGTCCGTTCCGTCGCACAGGAAGAGAGATACCGGATCGGGAGCATCAGCCTCTTTTTCGACCGTATAGATCGTATAATCCTCGTAGAAATCATCCTCTATCACAAAGTCACGGATATATATCGAGAAGATCTCGTCGAGGGTTTTTAGCGTAGTGTAGAAATGATCGGACAGACAATCCTTGTCGCCGAACGACAATGCGGTTTCATAAAGTACGGCAGGACTGCTCTCCCCGAGATCGCAGATGATACAGATACTGATTACACCGATATCGAGAATCTTTACCGACATCGACATCTCATATGTTTTCCCGCCCGCCTCAACCGTAATCTGCCCCATATTAAGCACGAGCGGAGGTGTATCCATGACAATAGACTTCGGGTGAATCCTCCTGAAACGGGCCCTCGACGTAATATACTTCTCTGCAAAGGCCTCTTCAAGTTCATCGAGATTTACCGCCATCCCGGCATCGTATATCCTGTAAAACCGGATAGTTGTCATGTTAATCAATCCACCTGGATAATATCTCCATATGAGGATGCAAACGATATAAACTCTCGCGGGCGGTTAAAAGCGGGAACACCGATTCCTTAGATAAACAGGAATTTCCCCCACTAAAACCGTGCGAAATCCGTAACATCGAAATACGCGCCGCCGGGATGCAGGCAGACCGCACCCGTCCCGGAACCCTGTCTCCTGTAGTCTTTGAATCGATTCGTTCCGCACCGGAAATGCAGCCTTCAAAACCTATAACTAATCAGAAAATAAACCAGAATCTGCAGGAAATGGATGATTCAGTAATTCACGCAATAAGCATCCTGAGCGACAACTCAAAAGGCGTATTACGGGATGTTTCAGATATAATGGCTTCAAACGAAGCAAATATCGTCATGGCCCAGGCTTCCGTCCTCCAGGGCGGCCCGAGCATGGGAAGATCTTTTCTCTACTTCGAATACGAAGAGATAAACGAAACGGGAAAACTACTTGAGGAACTGAGAAATCTCCCGTGCGTCCATGAGGTGAGGACTTATCAGCCGTTATCCAGAATATACGGAAAAAGAATCATAATACTCGGCGGCGGAGCACAGGTCGCACAGGTCGCGATGGGTGCAGTCAACGAGGCGGACCGCCACAATATCAGGGGAGAGAGGATCTCCGTAGACACGATCCCCCTCGTAGGCGAGATTACCCTTGCCGATTCCATCGATGCCGTGTGCAGACTCCCGAGAGTCTCCGTTCTCGTCCTTGCAGGCTCCCTTATGGGCGGTGAAGTCTCCCGTGCTGTAGAACGTGTAAAAGAGTTCGGAATACCGGTAATCTCACTCAATATGGCAGGAAGCGTGCCGCAGCATGCGGATCTCGTCGTGACCGACCCGATACAGGCAGGAGTATTCGCGGTTATGCAGGCAAGCGATCTCGCCGTCTTTGATATAGACAGGGTAAGGGGGCGTGTATTCTGAGGCTTAAAATAGATGAAGCGGTACGGGTTCTCAGGAGAGACGGGATAATCGTATATCCCACGGAGACGGTTTACGGGCTCGGGTGCGACGCCCTTTCGGATGAAGCCATCAGCCGCCTCTATGAGGCTAAATGCCGCCCGCTCTCAAAACCAGTCTCGATCGCAGTATCCGATATGGAGATGCTCCATGCAGTGGCAATAATCGACGATGCGGAAGAAGAGTTCATAAAACGATTCCTTCCCGGCCCTGTCACTGTTATAGTCCGTGCGAAAAAATGCATTCCCCCCGTCCTCACCGGAGGGACCGGCCTCATCGGAATCAGGATGCCGGACAACGATATCGCAATAGAAATCATAGAAAAATTCGGATCGCCCATTACATCCACGAGTGCGAATCTGTCGGGAGACGTCAGTCCCGTCACTGTAAGCCAGGTGAATGTAATATACGATCATATCATCGACTCCGGAACACTTCCCGGAAACCCGAGCACGGTCGTAGACCTCGTAAACAGGAAGATAATACGTGTCGGAGCCCAGATCGAGGAAGTGGCCTCTTTTATCGCTGAAATGGATTGATTTTTTATGAAACAGATCAGACTGAGAGATTTTATCGAAGACAGGGATGGCTGCATCTACGCCGTTTCGGCCTACGATAACGACGAAGCCGTAGGCTGCATCCTGAGATACGTACCCGACGAAAACGGCAGCAGGCAGTCTCCCGACGGAACCAGGTATACGAAATACGATTTCGAGGAGGCCTTCGATTATATCAGGAAGAACAAACCCGAATATCTCGATACAGTTCATCGCGTCCCGCTCGGGGATATAAAAACGGTTCATAAACCCGAAGAGAAGATCGGAGATCTCTGCCAAAGAGACAAGAGAGTCAACAAACTCGTCTCCCTCTTCGATGTTCCGCCCGGAAATGCAGGATGCACCGGCTCTCTCCTTGTCGGACTTGAAAACGAGGCATCCGATATCGACATGGTCGTGTACGGGGACCACTGGTTTACCGCACAAAAAAACCTCATGAATGCCGTCGAAAGAGGCGGGATGAAACCGCTGTCCGAGGAACTCTGGAAGAAGGTCTACAACAAGCGGGTTCCCGAGATCGATTATGAAACCTTCGTCCTGCATGAAAAGAGGAAATGGAACAGGGGAGAGATCGACGGCACATACTTCGATCTTCTCTACACGAGAAATTACGGCGATCTTAACAGGGTCAATATTTCCAAAGGCAAGGTCCTCGGGAAGAAGACGATCGAAGCCGAAGTAACAGATTCATCCCTGATCTTCGACAGTCCGGCGATCTATTCGGTCGATCACGAAGAGATCTCGAAAGTCCTTTCGTTCACTCATACATACAGCGGGCAGGCGGTTTCCGGCGAGACCATCGAGGCGTGCGGATATGTCGAGGATCACGGAGATGAAAAGTGGCTCGTGATAGGATCGACACGCGAGGCAAAGGGCGAGTATATCATATCAAAGACCCTTATCGAAAATTCAGAATAGATATTAGAATTTATAATATTCTCAATACTTTTTCCCGAAAAGGATTATTCCGGATTATTTCCCGTCAATGAAACGACCTTCGCCTTTACCTCTTCCGCGTGGCCTTTGACCTTCACCTTCGGCCAGACCTCTACGATTACACCCTCGGGATTTATCAGGTAGGTCGTCCTTTCTACACCGAAGTATTCCCTCCCGTAAAGTTTCTTCTTCTGCCAGACACCGTATTTTTCCAGGACAACATGAGTTTCGTCGGACAGCAGAATGAGATCGAGGGAGTGTTTCTTAACGAATTTTTCATGGCTCTCGCACGAATCAGGGCTGATCCCGATTACAATCGTATTCATCCCCCTGAAATCGTTCATCCCGGCTGAAAATGTCTGTGCCTCAAGCGTGCAGCCTGTTGTGTTGTCCTTCGGGTAAAAGTAAAGAACGACCCATCTCCCCTTGAATGCTTCGATACATACCTCCGAATGCCAGGAATCAGGGAGGCAGAACGGCGGTGCGGTCTCTCCTACAGCTATCAGATCCATAATATTCACAGCAGATAGTGAGCAGACGGGAATAAATAACTATTTATCATCTGCACTGCCTGTAAGCCTTCGGATTTATAAACCGACAACATACACTTATACTTAGGGAGATTGAGATGCCGGTAATAAGAACTGAAAAGATCGCAAAGGAATATGGAGATTTAAAGGCCGTCGACGAGGTCAGCCTGGAAGTCGAAAAGGGCAGTCTTTTCGGGCTCCTGGGGCCGAACGGCTCGGGGAAGACTACTATGATCAGGATGCTCACCGGCCAGATCAAACCTTCATCGGGTTCTGCCGAGGTTCTCGGAACCGACCCGGCAAAGGAAGGCATAAAGGTCAGGGAGCTCGTCGGAATTATTCCCGAACAGGAAACCCCGCCGAGTTTTCTCACTGCCGGCGAATACCTGTCGTTTGTAGCAAAGATCAGAAAGATCGAAGGAAAGGAACTTGAAGAAAAATCGGACTGGTGGTTCGACTATCTCGACTTCGCAGATAAAAAAGATGTCCTCTGCAAAGA
The DNA here is from genome assembly GCF_000784355.1 of Methanolacinia paynteri. Taxonomy (NCBI): domain Archaea; kingdom Methanobacteriati; phylum Methanobacteriota; class Methanomicrobia; order Methanomicrobiales; family Methanomicrobiaceae; genus Methanolacinia; species Methanolacinia paynteri. The sequence goes on from NZ_KN360943.1 coordinate 48,144, forward strand.
CCTGTCACGCGGAACAAGACAGAAGCTGATGTTTGCACAGGCTTTCCTTCACGAGCCCGAAGTCGCACTGATCGATGAACCGCTGATAAACCTCGACCCGGTTATGCAGAGGAAAGTGAAAGAGTTCCTGAAAGATTATGCCGCTTCGGGCAACACGATCTTCCTCTCAACCCATATACTTGAGATCGCAGAGGAGATCTGCACCGAATTTGCGATCCTTCACAAGGGCAGGCTCCTCCACATCGGAAAAACGGACGAACTGAAGGAAAAAGGCGTTCATCTCGACGATTTCTTCATGGAACTCGTGGAGCGGAGCTGAAAGGATGCTCACACTGTTTGCAAACATGTTCAGGGAGGAGTGGCGTATGCACTCCACGCTCTTCGGCAGCCTCAATTTCGCCCTCTTCCCCGTCCTGATATTTGCCATCGCGTTCATGGGCACGTTCATCCTCCCCCTTATATCGAATGTGATGGACGTCATGCTCCTGAGCATCACAGTCCATGCACAGTTCGTTCTCCTCGGGATAATGGTCGGATCTTTCGGAATCATGGGAAAGGAAGTGATGAACCGGCGATTCGGACAGGGAAGCCTGATCGCATATTCTGCACGGAGCCTGCCGGTCTCGGAACGGATTGTGTTTCTCAACTTCGTCGTGAAGGACATCGTTTATTACTTCATTCTCTGGATTCTTCCTTTCGGGCTGGGATTTCTGGCGGCTTCCCCATTCAACGGAATCGGAATTCAATATCCCCTGCTGCTTTTGCTTACGATGTCAATAGGGTTCCTTTTTGGATTATGCACGATCTTCCTGCTTTCCGCAATCTATTCGAGGAGCAAACCGGCGCTGTTTGCAGTCCTGGCAGCGATCATCGTAGCATTCCTGGCGGCAGGAACAATGTATTCACCCGAAACGATCTTATCAGCCCTTATTCTCCCCGTTCTTCTCTTCAACTCGTTTACAATTTCCGGGCTTGTGTTCACTATCTGCATAATTGCTATCCTCTTCGCACTCTCCATAGCATTCTTTACCCCTGCAGACACCGGTTCTGAAAAGCACTATAGGAATATGCTGGATTCGTTCTCTCAAAGACTTGGATTTTTAAAAGAAAACACCCTTGTCGCAAAGGATTTCATCGACCTCTACAGGAGCGGAATCGGAGTCGGCCAGATCATCTTTTCCTTTATTCTTCCGCTGGGACTGATCTGGCTGATATTGTCATTTTTAACCGGTTTCATTACGCAGGACAATATCCTGTTTACGATCGCGGTAGTAACGGGCATCATCGCGTCGACGATGTATACATGGCTCACCGAATTCGATTCGATCTCCGTATATTATTTTCTTCCCCTGAATATTTCATCGGTTATAAGGGCGAAGGTCGGGACATTTACGGTCCTGCAGGCGGTCCCGGTCATATTTTTAGTTGCTGTAGGGCTTTTATCCGGCGATCCCGGAAGCATTCCCAATGCAGTCGTTCTCTGCCTCTCGATATCTTTCTTCGAACTGGCTCTTATGATCAGGATGTGCGGGCTTCAGCCGGGAACGATGATCTACAATGTAAAGGTATTTTTAACATACATACTCGTAACCGGCCCGGTGATTCTCGTTCTCCTCGGGCTGACATTTGTCAGTACGTACCTGGCGTATTTTTCAGTAATCCTCTTTATACCGGCGTGGCTCCTTATTAAAAGCGGTTTTAAGAAATGGGACAGTGCCGATTATGCGGGATTTTAGAACAAATAAGCCCTGAAAAAAAGTAGTTTTTGAATATCCATACACTAAAATTTTAACTGTTTGAAATAGTGAACAATGGTACCTGAATATCTCCGGAAGTAATTACCTTCCCCGAGTTCTTATCGATGATATCGTACGTCAGAACGTCGCCTGCATCGACCCAGAACTGGTAGACTGCGTCATTGTTCATCCAGCAGATTGAATTTGTACTACCAAGTTGTGTTACGAAATCGGTATGCATCACAAACTTGTCGCCGGGATTCACCACGGTTCCGTGATCAGGAAATGTCTCAAGATAAGTGGCCCAGTTTTCTGAAAATCCGGCGATACTGCTTTTATCACCGACGGATCCGATGTAGCTGTTGCCGCCTTCATAAGGCGTATATGAATTCGACACGAGAGACTTCTCGTCGCTCTTCGACATGGAACTCAGCTGCATCTCGATGTTGTTCAGGTTGATTGAATCGCCGCCCTTGTGCTCGAAGACCACATAGACGTCAGTCATCTTTCCGCTGACGGCCGTCGGCCTGGCTACACCCTGTCCATAACGGTCACTTGAATCTCCATTTCCATCATATGCACCATCAAACACTATCTCTGTGGCAATGATCGATGCCTGAGGAGCTGCAGAAGTATCGCCGGCAACTCCAGACGCGAATGCCGAAACAACAGCGGCAAGGATGATTGTAACGACAAGCATCATCATAACACCCACAACAGGCGAGACTGCACTCTCATTTAATTGTTTTATGTACTTCATTTCATCTCACCCCTGTAATGCCACTGTTTCGTCCAGAATATACTTACCGCTCGGGACGTGCAGGATCTTGACTTCAAGCTGGGCGTTTGAGGATACACAGTCTTCCAAAACATCCACGGCAGCATCATATGTGCTTGCATCGCCCGGGAATTCTTCTCCCGCCGGGACAAGCCCGAGGAGTTCGGCGGCACCGTAGGCCATGTATGTCCTCGCGATATCTCCCGGCATCCATGTAACTACCCCGAACCATGCAGGTGAATCGCCGGTTTCGTTAATCCCTCCAATTACATAGGTATTGGGAAGAGTGACATTCTCCGTCGATTTACACGGGTAGCCGTACTTCTGCTGGTCGTATACGTGAGGTACTCGTGAATACGATGGGTGTCCTGCAATAGAACTGGTGCTTAGTAGTGCATAAGGTGAGTCCGCGGCCTGGACATGCTTTACAACCGTCCCGTTGGGCAGGGTAAGCCACGTTATAATCTCAATATCCTTCGTGGGGATGGGGTCACCGCTGAGATGCTCTATACTGATGTCATATTCACCATTGGCTATATCTCCGCCTGTACTGATCCTTAAACTCGCCTGCGGCGCCACCTGCGTATCGCCGGTGACACCCGAGGCAAAGGCTGAAACAACTGCTGCAAGAATAATAGTAACGACGAGCATCAGCATTACTCCCACAACCGGAGAAACAGCACCATATTTTTCAACAACAATTCCTTTCTTCATCGAATATACTCTCCACAAGTACTACATAAATAAAGAATTTACTTTAAAAGTAATACGAATAGATCATATTATAATAATATATTAAATAAATGATCAAAATCAGACTATATATTTTATCATTATAATAGAAACCAACATAATAATTCGTGGAAACATATTAGGGTAATAAATTAACTAAAAGTTTAAGTGAGGACTCTATTCCCCAGGGAGTTTAAATAACAACATATTTTATAAAAAAATTATTTTTTGAAGAAGAGAACAAGACAACACAGGAGCCCGGATATTACCAGAACAGGTGACAATGGGGAAGCCTGTGTCGGTGCTGAAGTTGTCGATGCAGTCTTTGCAACTGTCGATGTTCCGATTACCTTCTCCTCTTCCGCATCCACCGATCCTTCTATGGCACCTTCAGGCATTACCAGCCCTTTGTTGTATTCAAGAACATCGGGAATGGTATCCACACCGTCGAGCGATTTCGGGAAATTGGTAAAGATAACCCTCTCCGCATCGATTCCGAGATCGTTCAGGGCCTCTTCAACACCCTTGGCAAGCTCTCCGGACTGCATGTTCTCGATAACATACTTCACATTCCGGTACTTCTCAGGGTCCGCCTGGATCTTGTCGATAAGTTTTGCAGCCGTGTACTCGCCCTTCATGTAAAAGTCAGGTGCATAGAAATCCACGATGTTTAATCCCAGCCACTGTTCGGCGGGTTTCTTCTGCCAGATCATAACGATAACATCCTGCCCGCCGATCGCTTCTGCTTCATCGTCAGAAAGATCGGCAAGGTTTATCGAATCGATGTATTCGGCATAATTTTGTTGATAGTAGGACTCGTTTCCGGGATCGGCATTGATGAGCCAGCCTTTGACTTCATCTGCCAGCAGAACTGCATCGTCGGGCGTGTTCCATGACATGTCCGGGTCTTTGAGGAACACCCAGTCGATTGTTCCGTAATCGTTCGCTTCCATGAACTTGTCCAGTGGCGGAATCACGTACTGGCTGTCGACACTGCTGTTATGGCCGACGAAAAGATCCGCCGTCGCGATGAAATCCCTGTTCATCTGGATCCTGTTGTTGATTATGTCTCCCTGGAGATGGGGACAGATCGCCGGATCGGCGACGTAAATTGCTTCGACGCGATCACCGCCGATTTGCGTTACAGGGTCCCAGAGGACACTTGTCGTAGAGACAACATTCAGAGCACAGACCGCAGGACAGCACAGAACCAGAACTGCGATTGCACAGATCGAAAAGAAAAAACCTAAACTTTTCATAAAAAGGTGTTAAGAAATATTATTTAATATCCTTTGCTGTATGAAATTTTTCTCTTTGGTGATATGAACATCGAAATTACGAATACAGATGTAATCATAATGGCCGTTAGAGGCGCAACAGGGACCGAATAGGCCAGACCTATCAGTGCACCGGCAACGCTCACCGTTCCGGCAATTACCGGCGCGAGTATAAACATGGATTTCAGGCTGTTGCAGAACTGGTAGGCCGCAGCGGCAGGGGTCACCAGCCAGACAAAGAGCAGGAGGCCGCCGACTATATTCAGGCTCAGCGAGACCGCGAGCGCGATCATGAACAATATGACAAAATACAACGGCTTGACACAAATTCCAGCGGCTTCGGCAATCTTCATATCGAATATGATAGCCGAGATCTCCTTGTAGAAGAGATAGACGAAAACTATCGAAATTACGGATATTATCGCAAGTGCGTAGATCTCCTCGCGGTAAAGTGAAATGACATCGCCGAAAAGAAGTGCGCTCGCGCTCATTCCCTTTCCGAGATACTGCATATACGCGATGAAAAAAACCGCGATCGCCATCGTCATACCGAAGAAGACCCCGAGAATCGAATCCGTTGACATTCTCGAGTATTCTGCTACGGGTCCGAGAAGGATCGCAACAAAGACTCCTGCGACGACGGCGGCGAGTGTTGCATTTATTCCTGCAAACATCCCGATTGCAGCACCGGCAAATGCCGCATGGGCCATTGTAAATCCTATTGACGAAACATTGAACTGGGTAACGATGACGCCGAGTATGCTGCACGAAATGGATGCAAACAGCATCGCCTCTACCGCGTGGCAGACGATGTTGTTCGATATGATAAATTCAAGCACGGGGCGAACCTCCGGACACGGAGCGTATTTTTCCCTCCACTTCACCGGGATCACAAGTTTCGTCAAGGGCGATCTTTCCGTCGTTCATCGCAATGATCCGGATACCGGTATCGGGCAGGGCATCGAATGCATGCGATACGATTACGATCGTACATCCTTTCTTGGCAAGATCTCCGAGAACACCGCTTACATATTCCCTGGTCAACAGGTCGAGATTGCTGAAGGGTTCGTCGAGAAGAAGTATATCGGGTTCCTTTGCAATGCACTGGGCGATCAGGACCTTCTGCTGCTGGCCGCCGCTGAGCTTTCCGATGGGAGTCTTTGCGATATCCGTAATCCCGAGAAGTTTCATCGCGTCCGAAGCCTTTTCGAGGTCCTCTCCGGATGGTTTTTTCAGGGGGCCGATAAGACCGTATCTTCCCATGAGGACTACCTCTTCCGCGGAAAAAGGGGTCATGGGATCGAATGAAAAGTTCTGGATCACGTAGCCGACCCTTTTGCGGACATCCCTGCCGCAGGAACCGACATCCATGTCGAGCACCTTCGCTTCGCCATGCGTGATCTTCAGCATCCCATTGATCGTTTCGAGAAGAGTCGTCTTTCCCGCACCGTTGGGACCCCCGATTATTGCAAACTCTCCGTGCCTGATCTCGATCGAGACATCCTTAATTACAGGATATTCAGCACCTTCGTAGGCCGTATAGATATTTTTCAGGCAGATTGCCGGCTCGCCGGCAGCTTTAACATCCATTTCAGATCCCGGAGACTTCGAACAGTTCGGAATCTTCGAGACCGTACATCTTCTCGGCAAATTCTTCGATGATCAATTCATAATCGACGTCGGAAGACTTTGGAATCTCAAATTTTTTGGGGACCAGGACAATCTTCTTCCCGCCCGATTCAAATTCGCATTTCAGATCGTCCGAGATCTCCAGTTCGATATTTCTCTTGCCGATTGTACAGCCGCTCCCGAGCTGAACTCCGTCCGCAAGGCAGCTCTGGGGAGTTTTCCCGGAACAGTACACCTTCGCCTTCATCCCGAAGGGGTTATTGCCGAAATATTCTGATGCATATCGCCCGATCCTGTATCCCAGGACGATGTAAGGGCCGAGGTGGCCGTGAAAGAGGGCGAGGTCCCTGACGGAATACTCCCTCTCCAGTTCCATATACCTGCAATGTTCATGCCATTTCATGTTTTTTCTCCTCCTGTTGCACGTCCTGTAAATATCGATAATTTTGATCTTTGCAGGGCCTGCAGTGTGTTAAAAATTCACTCTTAAAGATTAAAAAATTTTCAAATTTTACATGAATGTATGATTTATAATTATCATCTGCTTCAAATACTATACATGGAGAAAGCGGAAGAGCACTTCAACAATACAGCCCAAAATTACGAAAACGACATAGAAAAAATCGTAACCGACCATGAATCATTTTTTAATCAGGCCGTAAGCCTCGTCCCGGATGGCGGGATAGATATTCTCGAACTTGGCAGCGGAACAGGTTACCTCACCGAAAAGATCATCGAAAAAAATCCCGGCGCATCCGTCACTTGCATCGACATGACGCCCGAGATGATCGATGTTGCGATGGCGAAAAAAAATCTCGAAGTTGTCGAATTTATTTTAGGCGACTTTCGGGAGAAATGGCCGGATAAAAAATTTGACCTGACCATATCTACATTATGCTTCCATCACCTGCCCGACATTGACAGGGAATATATTATCGGAAAGGTCCGTGATTCCTTAAAGGACAACGGAATCTTTGTCAACGGCGACGTCTTCAAAGCCGGTGACACCCTGATGGATGAGATACTGAACGACAGGTGGGAGAAGGCCATGATCAAAAACGGCCTTTCCGCAGAACGGGCATCAGGAATGATCAATAAGAGAAAGGCGGCCGCAAAATTCATCGACACTCCTGAAGGATACAGGGAAAAACTGCTGAATGCGGGGTTCGAAAGAGTGTTCTGCTTCTACTCATACGATATCTACGGGGTATTTGCAGCCTTCAAATAACCAGACTTCGGATGAAAAGATTCATTGGTTTATATTTTCGAAAATAAAAGCAATGAATGGTTTGATGAATTATAAACGGGCGATAGTTCTCCTCATTTTTCTTTTCCTCTTGCCGGTTGCAGCGGCGGCCGATTCGCAATGGGTAAACAAAGATATTAATTTAGAAAATGAGAGCGTCAACAGTGGGGTAATCTCTGGAGATTACATCATATTTTTGACAGTAGGAGGAGGATTCAACCAAAGTGAGAACAGGATTAAACTGTATAATATAAGTTCGGAAGAGAGCAAAACCGTCGGAATACCTTCTGAAGGGATGACGGTTACGGGAGAAGATATCTCGGGGGATTATGCGGTATGGTTCGAAACACAGGCAATGGAGGATTTCGAGATAAACGAATCCGATACAAAACTGAATTCGGTATATTTGATGGAGATATCTGAGAATACCACAACAATTCTCGATCTGCCCGGAGATGCAGAATGGCCGAAGATCACAGGAAACAATATTTTCTGGTCGAACTCATCTGAGAATTCTTTTGAGACAGAATTTTACTTTTATAATATCACAACCGGAGAATCGAAACATATCCTTACAACCGACAGCGTAAGCCCTGCTGGTATAAAGGTCAGCGAAGGGGCTATCGCATACGAAAACCTGACGTCCCTGCATATTTACAACATCGAATCCGGCAAAGACACCGTGGTGTTTGAATATGAATACAGCAATGAGTCTGGTTCGAATATAGACTCTTTCGATATGTCCGGCGATTACCTAATCTACATCAAGCATTCGATGATTTCTGAAGGGGACGACAAGGGAGTTTATTATGAACCTGTCCTCTATACGATTTCAGCCAATAAAACGGAATCGCTGAACCCAAAGACAGGAGAAATTTCGGAATCCGTTGCCCTGGCCGATCAAAAGACACAACTTTTTTCTCCCTTTACAGACGGAAAAAGAGTTGGCTGGAGTTACCAGGATACCGATGCCGATTCGAAGATAATCCTATTCGATCCTGCCGAAGATAATGTTTCGATTATCACCGCTTCAGGTACAGTGGAAGAGGTCAACATTGACAACGACAGAATGATCTGGACAGAGTCGTTCTTCCCTTCATTCCACAGTTCGCTTGTATATGCAGAAGAAGATGTTACTGAAGAAGGAAATCCTTCAACGTCAACTCCCGGCTTTTCATTCATTGCATGCTTTTCCGGGATACTTGCAGCTATCCTGATCTTTACAGGATTTTCCGGCAAAAGAAAAATATGACCTGAAAAATTTATTTTTTTATTCGCCCGCACTTTTGAAACATACCCTTGAGCATTCGGGTATTTATATCTATACCTTCCCTCTCATGAATTATTTTGGCTTTGCAAAAATCAATAATACATTTCAAAAAAATTAAATAATCGACTTCTCTCATTGTAAAACCAAATTATCTCTCCTATTAAGATCAAAAAGACGTGTTCTTGCACTCCATCTAATTTGATCGTCTATTTTTGGATTGGAGGCATTATTACTAAAGAAATTTTTCCGATCATAGGGTGCAAAGGATTGATCGTTACTCTGCGAATACTGCATTCCACAATTATGACATATCGAACCAGACTTATTATTTATAATAGATCTCCGGAGTTGTCGATAATAATGTCCATTCCAAACTGACGAAAAACCCTTTCCAATGTTTCCGCATGAAAATCCTCTATGCGAATGACATGGATAGAGATCACCATTATAATCAATCCATGTCTGATACCATGGATTTTTACAATTTACTCTTTTTAAATCAAGATCTCTTATATGAGTGGAATATTCTGCCAGTTCAATCTGCATACTGTATGATTTTGCAAGATCATGAGCTTCTGATAAATAGGATCTGTATTCCTCATCCTCCCCGGCAAGAACTTCGTCATCAGTTTCAGAACGATAAGAGATCAAATAATATGCTTTCACTCTGTCTGCTCCGGCACTATAAGCCAGATTAACAATATCCGGGATTTCTGAAATATTCCTCCTGAGGATTGTAGACTGTACTGTTATCTCAGGATATTGTGGATATGCTATCTCCTGACGAATGGAGCTAAGTTCCAATAATTTTCTTTCTACAAGTCCTTTTTTTGCCCCACAACGTATACCTTCAAAAGTCACGTTGTTAAATCCATCAAAAGAGATCTTGATATCTGCTGCAACGGAAAGAATTTTTTCGCTGATATCCCGGTTCAATAATGTCCCGTTTGTTGTTAAATCCAATAAAACATCATACTCTTTTAAAAGATTACAAATTTTATCGAACCATGGATAAATTAATGGTTCTCCAATATCTGTTGGTGAAAATAAGATCGAATATGGGAATACTGCATGAGCAATATTTTCAAAAACTTCAATGTCCATTACATGTGGATTCTTTAATGGACGTTTTATTGGACAGATAATACAATTAAGATTACAGGCATCCGTTATCTGAGCATTAATTTTTACGGGATATAGGGATGATTCTAATGAATTGTTAGAATATGCCGCTTCAGCAGTTCTGAGATTATCCATTTTTTCCTGATAAAACCGAGAATCAACATTCATTTTTTCTATATAAACAGGAAAACTCATCAGGCAATCACCGCGTCAAGTCCAATTCTTTCTCCAACCTCTACAGCTTCATTGGAAGTCTGGACGAGTGGCATTCCCTTACTGTTGAATGAAGTCTGGATCATACCCAAAATACTATACTTACCAGCTAACTCCTTTAGAACAGAAACAATGAAATCTGTCTGAGGATCACCCGGGTAAACCACCTGAGCACGTATAGTCCCGTCAGCATGTATAACACCTGAAAACGCGGCCTGATATTCCGGTTTTACAGTAAATGATCCTAACATATATTTTGGAAGAAAACTTTGGGAGAAATCTTCCTTAAGAACCATTAAGGCTACATCTGATAAAATTACAGGCGCCAATGGCCTGTACCATTCTCTTTTTTTTATCACTTCACTGACATGCCGACGCAATTCAATATTGTCTGGACGGGCAAGAATACTTCGATGGCAAAGAGACCGAGGGCCAACCTCCCCTCCTCCAAGACAAATTCCAATCGTCCTTCCTTCTGAAATTAATTTTGCTGCTTTTTCAGGCGATACCGACGGAGTTTTATTGTTAGGAGCACGGAACGTATCAAGGTATGGACTATGAAGAGAAAGTCTTCCATTATCCAGGTATTCTCTCCATGCTGCTGCACCAAGTGCAAGACCCCCATCACTGGTACAGGGTGGAATAAATACACTTCTAAATCCACACTCAGTCTCAATTCTTCGGTTTGTAAGAATATTCAATCCGGCACCACCGGAATAATAAAGATTTTCAAGACCTGTTTCTTCCCTCCATAAACTAAGATAATTAACTACAGAATCTTCAAAAGAAGACTGAATCGTAGCAGCTATATCCACAAACAATTTTTCATGCTGATCAAAATTCGTAAAGTCAGTATTGAAATTAAGGTTTATTTCCTTTAGAAGACTCTCTGGATCTCCCGAATACGATAAAAACCATTTATTATCAATTAGCCAGTCGTGGATTTTGTCTGAAGACGTTCCGTAAGAAGCATAACCCATCAGTTTTCCTGGCATCGAAAGATGATCTTCTTTTTTTAATCCAAGAATGGCCTGCATTAATGGACTGGAATTAAAGTTATTTGCCATATCTTTCAAATCATTCCAGCTTGAATGAAGATATTCCGGAGAACCTGATTCGTAATGCCAAACCGACGATGCAGAATCATAAGCACCCCCATCAATGTGAACTAAAAGACTGTTCTCTTTAAACTCACCCGCAAATGGAAGACATGAGGCAATATGTGCAAATTCATGACAGATAGTCCATGCAGGTATATGGTCGCCATCATAGATACAAACGGAAGGTGTTAGAATATCAGCAATCTTTGGTGTTGTCTTTGGACGGATCGAAAAAGTCACGTCTCCTGATATCAGATCGTTGCCAAGAAAAGAATTTGCAGATATTATCTGTAGATTCTCTTTTTTGGGAATTAATTTTTGAAGAAGTTCAGGCAGATATTGTGGCAGTCTGTTGTCATGTTTCCTTCTGGTATACCGTTCAAGTTGTGTCATTGAGAGGACTTTACCGTCCTTAAGAACAGAAATTCCATGATCATGAGTATTTCCATCTGGAGATACCTTTTGACCATCATCAGGTATGCCATATAAGCCAACAGTCAGCATGACAAAGACTCCAGACAATAAGGAACTCCCCGCCAGTAGAGATAATAGTCTGTACCTTTTCTGAGAATTACGATACCTTCAAGGAAATCAACCCAGGTATTTTCAAATGAAAAACCTGTCAATTCACTCAGAAACATAACTAATACTGCATCATGACTTACACATAACGAAAGACTGGAATCTTTTTCGAGCATTGAATCAAAATATTCCAAAATCAGGTTTGTTCCTTCCTTTGAAGTCCTATGACCGGGCAATATCTCACCATTCAGGTAGCGCAAAACAAGATTTCTGGCCGGTGAATTTGCATAAATTTCATCCGTTAGTTCAGTATCATGAATATATGCCCCGGGATCTCCAAGAATACATGACTGAACAGGTTCCAAGTTCCATTCCGCACCATTGGAAACTTCTTTTGCAGTATCCAGACATCTTATAATTGGGCTGCTAAACAGGGAAACATCAATTCTTTTCTGTAAACTTGCTAGATCTTTCCCAAAATTAAATGATGCAAGACATCCGCTTTCTGTAAGCATCTGACTTCCTACATCACTTTCGCCTCTAAATATCGGTTCACGTTCTGCATGCCGTATAAAAATTATACCAGAATCCCAGTCATTTTCTTTCAAAACCGGAATGATATAATCAGGCCTTTTAATCCTGTAAGGTTGATCCTCAAGGTGCATTACAGGGATAATTTCGCCCTTAATTGTCCTGATAACCTGCCTGCCTGAAAATTCTCTGCAAAATGCACGTCCATTGTAAAATGGCTCCACTTTTGCATATCTCTCAGAGTATAACGGCCTCCCCTTAAGATCTATATGTGTCCAGCCGCATTCATCACGTACCGCTGCACACCCTTTGTGGTAATTATCACACTCGTAGAACCATCGATAATGAACGAGATCCCCTTTGTTGCTTATATGAGTAGCACCCTTTCCTTCCTCATATACAACCGCAATTCCGTACTTAAAATCCCCTGCATAAGCGAATTTTTTTGAATAAATCGGATTACCTTCACAATCTATATGAAAATACAATCCATGACAATCCCTGACCGGGCAACAGAACTCCTGAAAGTTTCCTACCCATTGATATCTTTCCTTGTAAAGGGGGTTGCCATTCAAATCTATATGATACATTCCGGTTTCATCACATACACCAGCACAATCATCATAATATCCAAAAGTTTCTAGGAATCTTTTATCAGAGAGAGGTTTTCCATCCGTATTGATATGATAGGAGCCCGAATCATCAACAACTGCCGCGACTCCAGGAGGGTGAAAACTCAATACTTTCCTGAACCTTTCCGGGTACAATGGTTTCCCATTGATCAGATGATGTGTTTCACAACGGCTGATTCTAATTTCATCTCTTTTCATTCATATCCCCCCCTTTGTAATTCTCATATTACATTTTTGGCAGAGGTCGTAACTCCCCCATCCTGAAAAAAAATCCAGATATTTTGGGGAGTTCCAAAGTTCAAGGAAATCATCGTCATTTACATTTCCAAAATTTCCAAAAACTTCACGTTCTTCAGCGGGCGCACAACAGACATGGAATTGCCCGTTTGATCCAATCCAGGCCTCTTTTCCGATAAAAGGGCATATAGAATCCAAAGGAAGAGATGACGAGTCATCGAAGGGTACAATATTTGCAAGTTCAATTTGATTTCCCGCGATTTTTCTTAGCTCATCTACTGTTTCATTCCATATATTCCTAAACTCAGGATTTTTCAGAGTTTCGCCTTCAATTTTAGGATTTGTAACCCATACATGATGACCTTTGAATCTGTCAAATCCCATATTAATTGCATTTTCAAGCATTGCAGGGAGTTCAAATACATTTGAACGCATGAAAGTAACCTGCATGGTAACTGTCGGATCATGACCCATAGACCGGTAAAAATCCCGTTGCCTGAGGAATTTATCTGCATTTTCAGTTTGTTTCCGAAGATCCAGATTTCGCATTATGTTTTCTGCTGTATTTTTTGTAGCACCGTTTATGGAAATTTTGACATCACTTGCAACAGGGAGAATTTTTCGCCCCCAATTGGTCACGCCGATCCCCGGGAATGTCCCGTTGGTTGTGAGGTTAAGCCTGAGATCAAGTTCGGATATCAGATCAAGGAGCTTATCAAACTCAGGATACATTAGTGGTTCACCCATGGTGCTTGGTATAACCTCCCGAAGACCATGATCTGCTGCTGAACGGATTACACTCTCAATCACAGAAAAAGGAAGGAATCTATTTTTGCTGTCCCTCTTAGAATCCAGATACGGACTATGAGTATCACACATTATGCACCTGAGATTACAGGTATCAGGATTTGTTTCAAATGTAATTCTCCATGGAGAATCTGCATAGCTGCACTGCTTCATAAGAAACTCCGGTATATGTCAATTACTTTCTGTGTGTGATATTCTATAGGAAGAACAACAGACGGATCAATATTGAGACCATTAAGAACTGTAGGATTATCCGCTATTCTCTGTAATAACTCCTGAAGTGCCTTTTCATCTCCGGGAGGAACTTTATAACCATTAATTCCTTCATCAACAAGTTCCTTCATTCCTCCCAAATCACTGGTAATTACAGGTTTTCCTGCAAGAAACGCTTCCTGAATAACAAGCGGAGATACTTCATACCATAACGAAGGTGCAACCAAAACATCAAATTCCTTTAAGACATCATTGACACTGTTCGTATGATAATCTCCATGAAAGGATACACGGTCATCATTTTTTGACTTCAGGAATGGTAGGGCTGATCCAGCTCCGCCGAATATTTTCAGTTTTATGTCAGAATTTTTTATCCTGGAAAAGGAACGTATCAGCATATCAACTCCTTTTACCGGGATTACTCGGCCGGTAAACCCAAACACTACAGCTGAATTTTCATCATATATGCGTCTGTCAAATTCAATTTTTTCCGTTTCAAAACCATATCTCAGATGTGAAATTTTCTCTTTGGGTATTCCCTTTGATATGAAAAAATCCCTGATATGTTCTGAAGGAGCTATGAAGTGATCAATATCATTTATAACTGAATCCAGCTTTTCCCTGTACCTTTCAAAATCCTCTTCAAACGCATGCTCCTTAAATTTCTGGCACAAGCATGCCATACAGAGATCTTTTCCCGGCCCTTTGCAAATTTGGGCTTCAGGATCAATCATCTGTCCACGGAAGCAAAACAGCCAGAAATCATGTAGAGTGAAGATTACAGGCACATTATGTTTTTTTGCAATTGTAACAATATCTGACGAAAGATGAGACAGATGACCTATGTGCACAACATCCGGTTTGAAATTAACCAGATAATCCTCGAAAGCTGAAGAAATATTTTCGTTCTCATAATTGTCCTTTAAAGTATAGTTTCTTTCAGGATTGTTTATCCTTCTGATAAATACCCCGTCTTCAATTGAATCTTCAATAGAATATGGCTTATCAAAGGGATTTTCGATTCTTGTGAATACTGCAACCTCATGCCCCTTACGGACAAGTTCACGGGCAAGATGATAGGAATAGACTTCCGACCCGGCCATGTAATATGGAGGATATCCATGAATGACCTTTAATACACGCATTGCATCTTTTTTATATTCACTCAATGTTTTCTTTATTCCATCTTCAAGAGATATTTGAGCCTTGAAACCGATTACTTCTGCAGCCTTTTTTGGATCTCCAATGAATTTCTTAACATCATATGCTCGCGGAGGCCTATTTACAACCTTCAGGGATTTTCCTTCAGAAGAAGCAATAATTGATGCAAGATCCTGAAGAGAATGAGACTTCCCTTTAAGAATGTCTATTTTATCAAAATGTTCACCCCCAGGAAATGTCTCCAGATATTGAATAGTTTTTATAATAGCTTCTACAGTATCAGAGACATGAGTAAAATCAAATAAATGATCGCCCCCCTCAATTTGCATAGGTTCATCATTCGAAGCATTCCCGATAAATGCCGGAATTACTCTTGTTTTATGATCAAAACGACTTCCATAGACATTCGAGAAGCGTAATGCAACTGCAGGAACGGAGACTGCTTTTGAATACTTTTCAGCAATTTTTTCACCGGCAACCTTAGACTCTCCATAGATATTTACAGGATTTGGATCATCCGATTCTGTTGATGGAAAATCTTTTGACTCCCCATATACTTCCCTGCTGCTGCCATAGATAAGCCATGGATTTTCACCGGAATTTTGTGCAATTTCCAAAAGATTTTTCGTCCCGGATACATTTACATCCCAGCATAATTCCGGGTCCTCCTGAGCATCGATAACTCTTGACACAGCTGCCAAATGGATGATACCACGAACAGGATATCTGTTAAAAATGCCTTCAAGAACATTTTTATCACGAATCTCGCCGGTTTTCCAGATTGCATTACTAATTTTTCCTGTCGACATGGGGAGTTGCCTGTCAAAAAGAATGACATTGCAACCGCAGTCTGTGAGCCGGTATGCGAGGTTTAAACCAATTAAACCTGCTCCGCCAGTGACAAGAATATAACCTTTGTTGGTTTTTTCCATAAAATCACTCACAATAAATTGTTAAATTAAGGACTGATGTTTCAGTCCTTCTTACTTTCGATTTTTCGCGGCAGCACTCTGTGCACGGTTTGCAAAATCGACGTTCTTTCCTGTTTTAGCTGCAGAAGACTGGATGCGTGAAGCAGCTTTTTGATCCATAGAGCTTTTCTTCATAATTGACTCCTGCCTCTTTTCCCAGAGGCATAATTAAATCTGTAGTTATCAATTATAAATATTGTGAATTCATATGAATTCATAATCAACAGAATTATTATTATTGATTCAATACAGATCTATTCAAAAGTTATGAGCAATTCAATGGGGACCGAGAAGATCCCAATAAAAACATCAGAAAAAAGGACTACATTAACGATAGATCAGGATACAAAACTTGTTTTTGACTGGGCTATGAAAAACCAAGGTGCAAAGAGTGTCTCAAAATATCTGCAGCACCTCCTGTTAACAGAGCAGCAGGTTAATGAACCCGATAAAGAAGATGAGACATGGTCACATCTGCTAAATCAGGCCAGGGCAGAAAAAAAAGTATGCGAAAAACATGGCAAACCTCTTGTGTATATCTGCAGTTGTGGCGATAAACTGTGTACTGATTGTGATATACAAATGCACATAAATGCAGGGCATATTGTCCAGAACTACTGTAGAATCCATGATACAGGATATGGGGAAAACTGCCTTATGTGCGAAAAGGAACGCTGGGAAAATGTTGTTGCTGTGGATGGGATAATTCCTAAAGACCTAATGGAGTTACTGGATTCAACCAGGGATATTGCAGTGATAGATGTAAGAGATCAAAAGGAATGGAATGAGGGCCATCTTCCAGAAGAGTATGGATCGCATAAGGATTATCTCAGGTTATTCGCGTACCGTGAATTTGTAAGGCAGAAAGAAATGAAAGATGAATTTGCGGAGATAAAAGAATTTCTGGCCAAACACAGTCAAAGTTTATTCATTGTTATCAGCCACGGCGGAAAACAAAATGTTCCCGATGAAAAGAAAGAAAGCGGTCGTGGGTTTTTGGTTGCAGCACATATGAAATGTCTATTCGGTGTTGAAAATGTCTGTTATTTAAGAGGTGGATATTACGCATTTCATGAGCAGTTTCCGCATATAGAAGAAAAAAAGGGACCATAGAAAATATATCGCTATTTATAGGAGTGATTTTATGAATTAATATTCTACTTTCATTCTTCTTATCTGGTAATAATATCTGTTTGATCTAAATTTTTCCATATTTCTTCTTTTAACCACTGAAAAACAGTTTCAACCAGTTTTTTTGGCCACACCCATACTTGATGATTTTAATTATCTTTAGACCATATACGGAAGTTTCTGAATAATATTCTTTTTTCAAAGTTCAATATTCTTTTATTTACCCGCACTTTTGAAACATACTCCTGATCTCGCTGCCCTTCCGGATGCGGCAAGATCGGCCAGTGCATCCCTGAGCATTCCGGTATCAACATCAAAACCATATATCTCATGTAATTTTTTTTGGATTTCCCCGGGGGTGGCATATTCACCGGAGAGAACCTTTTCCGAAAAACCGAAAGTTTCCTCGTACAGTGCCCAGGGATATACGATCCATCTCCATTTTTCGACGTACTTTGCATAGAAATCGGGTTCGTAAAACGAACAGTCCTTGTGATGGAGGACGCCGGTCCTGATCTCCGCAGGATCAAGGGAGCTGATGTAATCTACCGCCGCTTCAAGGGTTTCACCGGTGTCGGTGACATCATCGATCACCAAAACACTAAGACCGGAAATATCCGTTGAAAGAGGAAAGACCACAGTGGCCTTATCCTTTTTTTCAGCCGCAATTCCCCAGTGCTCTATCCTGATGCTGGTCAGTTTTTCATGCAGCATGTAATCGCAAACTATTCTTGCAGGTACATAGCCTCCCCTTCCGATTGCGATTACGATATCCGGGCAATATCCCGAATTACGGATTTTATATGCCAGAGTTCGTGAAAGATCCGCCGCCTCTTCCCATCCAATCAACTCACATGAAAACGATCCTGCCTCTTCTCCCGGTGTCATTAACGGAGAAAAGGAAGGATTCAAATTTATAATTTTGGGGGGGAACACATCTCCAACAGGCAACCCTTGCGCAAGTTCGCTTCGCAGGCTCAGCGGACACGCCCTGACCTCAGGGCTTCGCGCTTGTGATAATGCTGCCCTCACGGGCAGCCTAAACAAAAAAAGAAGCAATAGAGATCTAAAATCTTTTCCCATTATTACTGCTTCAATAACTCAAATCACTCCCCGAAAATAACCTTCACCCTTCCGACCTGTCCATCTTCAAGCCTGACTTTAATCCCGTGCGGGTGAAACGAGGAGTTGGTTAGGATCTCCTTCACTATTCCTTCGGTTGTCTTTCCGCTTTTCTGATCCTTCTTCAGGACAATGCCAACCTTCGCCCCGGCATCTATATTTTTACGATCCCTCGGATCTTTACCTGCTCCCATATTCCAAACTCCGTTACCAGTTAACCTGAAGAAGGTATAGACATTCTGGTGAAAACAGCAAACACAGAACAAAGAAGATACAGGAACTGAGATCCGAGGGGAAATGAAAAAGGAGTGATTGCTCAACCCGAAAATAAATGGCAAAAACGGATTGAAAATGGCTCCTTCCCACAGTTTTTAAAATATTTGGGGGTAGGGAAAGCTCCCTACCTTGCCGGGATTATGAGAGATCTTTCTCCCGCAGGAGTGAACTCACGTACCGCACCTTTGGCAAACTCACGCCTAGGCTCCGCGAAGTCGAACGAAAGTGAAGGGTCGGCGAACGTGATCTTGATCAGGGGCTGAAGACAGTAACCGTCTCCGCGACCATAGTGCGCACTTGAAACAATGGCCGCATATTCTCCCTGGTGACCGACGTTCATCGCATAGTTGGGATAGTTCGGACCCCTGAATTCGCCTACGAGACCGCGGTCGGGCTCCATCGAGAGCGAGTTCGCAGATCCGCACTGGTCCTGAAGATCGTACCCGAAGAAACCTAAGCGGCTCCATCCGTCCTTATGCATCAACATGCACAGGTACCATGCATTGAGACCGGCATTCGAATTCCCGGTTGCAATCGAGGTCGAAAGACCGCATGCCGCAGCCATTACACCCGCACGCTGCGAACCGCCGAAGTGATCCTCCATCATAGTCGGGAACTGCTCGTACTGCTCCATCGCATTAAGGCAGACCTCGGTCGCGATATCGTTGACGATATCCTGGGTCGGTTTCACCTTATCAGCAGGCGACGGGTTCTTCCAGTCGACGTTGTACTTGTCCCCGATATAATCCATTCCGTAGTAAGTGAACTCGTCGAGGATGTTGTCGGTATATGCCGCGGTTGCATACTGTGTGAAACCCACACCGCCGGACATATACGATCCGAGCCAAATCTGGTCAAAGAGCATACATCCGCCACCTACAACCTCGAGAGCTGCTTTTGCAGGATCGTTCGGGTATTTCCTGTTGGCCTGGATCATATCACCGAAGAAACCGAATTTTATTCCTCCGGGTTCGTTCGGACCCCTGGCACGGCGGGCAGGGAGGATGGTTCCCATCTGAATAACACCTGCGTGCTTTGCGGCGAATGAAAGATCCGCAACCGCCGCTTCACCGGCGCACATGCGGTATGCGGCGATGAAGGACATTCCGATCTGCATTGCAGACCAGCGCGAGGTAGTACCTCCGTCACACGTCCTAGAAACGATGGTCGGTATATGAATCGCCTGGAAGATGGACTTTCCGACCTCTTCCTTAAGCTCGGCCGCCTGGTTTTCAGGGAATAACTTGTCGACGTTGATCAGGTACTGGGGATCGATGTCATCCGCCAGTTCGTCGTCACCTGTAAAAATTTTGACAAAACAGTCATCGGTAAGGGCGGGGTGGGTCTCGACCATGTGTTCCTGGACGACAGCTCCGCCGGGCATTGCATGGTTCAGGATATGCAGGTACTCGTTGATCGTCTCCGGAGTTACCTCCTTTCCGAGACGCTTCTGGAGTGTTGCGTGAGCCATATCCATACCGACGATAACGGTCCTCCTGATCTCGTCCCACATCTGCTGCATTGCGGCGTTATTTACGAAATGCAGATCGTCACCTTCGACAAATGTTTCGGTACCGGATACCTCGTAGGTCATAAGCTGGCGCTGGCCCATAGGGATACCACCGAGATGGCATCTCTCAGGATCGTACATCGAAATTCCGCGCCTCTTCTCAATCTCCACGGTCTCTGCCATGAACTCGCGCTTACGCGGGGACTGGCGGACGCCACCGAAGTTGTAGAATGTCGTTCTTTCGGATTCTATGTCCTGGCCCTGGAATTTTTCCTTAAGGGCGTTCAGGAAAAGTTTCTGGCTCCTTTCAATTTTTCCCATAAATTACTCCTCCTGGGGCATGAAACCATATTTGGTCCTGAGCGAATGAATACGCTGAATATACTTCACATATTCCTTGTCGTCACGAAGTGCGGTTCCCACAAGTGAGTGGAATATCGTACTCTTCTCCTTCAGCCATTCCTCGTCCATCGGTTTTCCGACATAGACAGGACGGTCGAGCGGGATACCGATCTGGTCCTTTACATAACAGACATTCCCGTCTTCGGCCAGAATACATCTCTGAAGGGCATCGAACATCAGGCCGTCTTCGGCAAGGCGGAGGGAATGGCCGTGAACCGTTGCTCCCCTGCATGAGACAGTCGCCGGATCGAACACCTCGGTCTCGATAAGGATCTTCGAATACTGTTCCAGATCCCTTTCGCGGCATTCCACGATCTGTCTGCCGGATAAGGTTCCGGGATCGATTGCACGGAAACGGTACATCTCCATGTATGTCCGCTGGTAGGGCTGGCACGGTGCATTGAACATGGAGTCGGCGAACTGGATATAACGAACGCGGTCTCCCGCCTTTGCACCGTCAGTCGGTTTCACGAGTTTTCTCATCGGGTCGTCGGGTTCCTGCTGCTCGGCAAGAGGAGGGTGTGCCGACGGATATGCCTGTCCCGGTGCACGGTGTCCGAGAATAAGAATTATATCTTCATCCGTAACCGAGCGGATCTTGGATAGTTCATATTCCGGGTTCATCTGGTTGCGCCTGTTCTGAGCGACAACGGAAGTTCCCGGACCATATTGCGGTTTGTACATATTATCACATCGTCCAAATAACTCAGATTTTTGTAAATCCTTAAATTACTGCCCGTTTTGGCAGAATCAGGATAATGCGCTCACTCCTTTGGCAATCTGGTGAATAGGCTTGTTGAAAACGTCTATCTTGCCGTATGTTTCACCCATGACTTTCGAGGTGCTCTCCGGAGAGAACATCTGGGTACCTGCATCAAGAGCACACGCGGCGACCACACACGGGATTGCAACACCATTTGCGTGTCTTGTCACAACGTGGTTTCCGTTGAAAATACCCGGACCTCCGCCACCATAGATCGAATGGCTGAAGAACGAGAATCCGACCGAAGTTCCCATCATTCGCCCGAAGTCGCACGAGGGGAGACCCGTCTCATGCTCGATCAGGTCGTTGAAGTAGAGTAGAGTTGCTGAAGCTGCCTGGGCAAATCTTCCTGCACCACAGTTAACAATTGTCGCGGCGAGCTGGCCGGCTGCAACATATGCATTCCACATCATCGGGTCCTTCGTGTCGTAGAACTGGAAGAAGCCGTCCTTACTGCCCGGAGAGATTACCCTGTCTTCGAGAGCACGCTCTACAAGGGACTGAACGACGGTTCCGACTGTACCGCTCTCTCCGTTCGCCTTAACAATATCATAGACCATGTTATTCGCATTGAGACCCTGGTAGCCGTAGGCCAGGAGCAGATTCCGTTCGAAGGGTCCGATTGCCATTCCCATTTCATAATGGCCGGCCATCTCGAGAGTCGAAGCGAGGGCAACACCCTGGAGAGAGTTCCTGTTGGTCATCATAACGTAGTGGTTTACAGGAATGTTTCTCAGTGCAAATCCGATTCCCTCGTTGTTCTGCGGGATGGAAAGAATAGATGAAACGAGCGCACCCTCCATATCCATCGTCTGCGGGTATGCTCCCCAGCACGCCGCCTTAACAACAGAAGCGTCAAAAGCGCCGATATCGAATTGGTCGACGATTGCATATGTTGTCGCGGATGCAACGGACGTGATTGCTGCATCATAGGTTGCGGCATTTATAAGGCGTTTCGACGGAACCTGAACAAGGAGAAGATTTCCGTTGTTGAACTCAAGGATTTCAGTGTCATCGTTGTCTTCGACCTGGATCATGTTCCTGATCTTTTCTACGATTGCATCCTTGTTTTCCATTATCGGAAGATCAAGTTCCCTTCCCCTGATCCTGCTTTTGTGTTTCCCGAGCCTTCCGGTTTTGAGAGCAGTTTCGATACCCCCAAGATTGACATTAATCGTTCTTTTCGTCAAATCGATAATTTTCCCGGCCGCAGGATTAATCATCGGACTGATCTGTCCGAGATTAACATCGCTTTTGAGAAGTTTACCATCATCGGAATATAGATCGATTGTATCTGAATATGCTACCATATCAGTTCATCCTTAAATCTTTATTCAGATCTTTAACTTCACAGACTTCCATAATTGAAAATTTACTAAAGCATGTGAAAATCCCTAAATGGAACTATAGATCTTTTTTGGATTTTGTTTATAAAAGTTAGTTATTTTAATAACTTTTTTATTACTAATTAAAAAAATATTACTTAAAACTTGGCATTTAATAATTATTATGCATATAAATTTTATGATCTATTGCTAACAATTGCGCGCATAAATATTACCACATCTTGTTAAAATTTTCTGAACGAAAATTATTCAAACCCTTACAGACCCGCAATGCAATAATCGCACTGTTTTATTGCAGAATGTATGGTAAAAAATTTACATGAGCTACTATAGTCCACACCTACAAGATCAAACACCATCCTGAGGGCCTTGGGAATCGCTCTTCGGACTTCATGGGAGAGACCGATCTCCATCTTTAGCTTAACAGCATTTTTTGGCTGACACCCGATTACAATCACCTCAATATAATCCTTAATCGAGTGAAGCGATTCAGAAATCCCGCCGGGTTCGGCATCATGAATTCTGTTCCGGGGGATGTCGGTAAATTTTATAAGTTTTGTTTCACCAGGCGCAGATCCGAAATCAACAATATCAATGATTATGAGTTTTTTTGTCTTCCGTGGATCGAGCATACTGAAGACATAATCGGGACCGGCAGTGCCGGCATCCACCGCCTTTACATTGCCGGGAAGGAACACTTTTTTAAGTTCTTCAATTACGGCAGGTCCGAAACCATCGTCCGCAAACAAAGGATTTCCACATCCTGCAACAACTATTTCAGGATAAAGCATATGCATCAGGCCTGATCTTTTGAATAATAATTAATATTCATAATTAGTATTAAAATTTTTTATTATCTTAATAATAAATAATACAATAATTCAAACTATTGTTAATAACCTATGAAAGATCTGCCAAAAATCAGCCAGGTACTTTTAACTTTTAGATCTCACCTGCCAAAGAAAGATCAGCATAAACAATCTTTACAAAACACCAGTTCAAAAGACAGTAATAAAAAAATAAATTTTAATATGAATAATTAATAAGATATTTGTATTAATTATTATGAGCCCTGACAATGATTGCAAATATTTTATCAAAGATTGAAAACGGAAAAGAACCGGCAAAAAAAGAGCTGATACAGTTGTTTAATCCGGCAAATGATGAAGAATTTGCCAGACTCATTGAAACCGCCTTCAATATCAGCAGGGATAATAAAAAATTCATAAAACTTACATCTACGATACATATAACAAATCTTTGTTATATCACTCCAAAATGCAAATACTGTGGTTTTGCAGCAGGAACATCCACAGCCGGATACTACAGACCGTTCTCCAAAACCAATGAGGAGATCCTGAAATCCGCAAAAATAATCGAGGAGGCAGGAATACCGAGAGTAAGCTGCTCTGGAGCCCACGGATATCACGGAGAACAGGCAGTCAGGGCCGCTGAAATTGTAAAACAGGAAACTTCACTTGAACTTCTCGTCAACGTCGGCTTTGATTTCGACTCAAATATATTAAGAAGACTTGAGGATCTGGGAACAGACACCGTCTGCTGCAATATTGAAACAATAAACGAAGCAATATTCAACGATCTAAAACCCGGAGAAGTACTGGATAACCGGATCAAGGCATGCCGGATGATATCGGAATCCGGGATTGAACTCTCTTCAGGACTCCTCATCGGACTGGGGGAATCGCATGAAGACCGAATTAATCACCTGAATTTTTTACGCACGATTAAAGGGCTCGGTGAAATTCCGATTATGGGCTTTAACCCGTATAAAGGAACACCGATGGAGAATCACCCCCCATGCCCGCTCAGGGAACAGATGATAACCATAGCGGTAACAAGAATTTTATTCCCTGATATTCGCATTACCGTCCCCACGCCGACCATAGGGCCGGAAAATGTGAAGTATTCCCTGATGGCCGGCGCAGACAATCTTGCAACTGTAATTCCGGAGAACTACCCCGTCGAAATAAAAGGTGTTGGATCTCCAATCTGCGGGACATTGAAAGATGTTATTGCAGTTATCAGGGAGATGGGCCTCAAACCGCAGCCGGGGCCAAAAAAATACCACATGACTAAAACAATCCCGGTCGGCCATGTAGTCCGGCACGACTGATCGATAAGAGAGGTGATCAGATGGATTTGGAACATTTCATATCAAAAGCCTGTATTGAATCCTCAAGTGGTGTGCGCAGGGGAGACAAAATAGAGGAAACAAAGGCGATCAGGGAATATATTCTCAATTCAAAAACGATTGTGATTCCTAATTGCAATGACGAAAAAGTTGCAGCCGTAAACGAGGTTCTGGAGGAACTGGATCTCCCAAAAGCCGGTCACCTCAATATTCACACGGACAGCTGTGACGTCAGCCGGATGCCGGCAGTAACAAAAGCGTTAATGGCGCTGGATATGACAAACGCGGACCTCATAATTGCAAGGGGAAGACTGGGAGTTCCGGGATCCGGCTCCATGCTTGTAATTGTGGACTGCAAAGGAAGACTGCTTTCCGCTTCTATCTCCCCGTCGCATCATATTCACGGGAAAACGGTCTATCAGGCGGTGAAAGACGAGATGACGGATGCCCTTTCAAGAATAGGCTTCGACATAAGCGGTAGGGGGTAGCAAATTCATGACGAAAAATCATTCTGAATACGGTATTACCAGGACAGTAAGGACTTTTTTTTCAAATTATACAATCTGTAACATTGTCGATGGAATCACGGACAAAAAATCAGATGCCCTGCTCCGGTGGATGAACGAAAATGGGATCTGCCCGGAGAACGTCCTTGTAATAGGTGCATACCTTACAGGAGCCGGTCTTTCAAAAGCTCTCTCAAAAAAATCAGAAGTAACTGTTCTCGATATAAATCCCGAAATTCAAAATCTGCTTGATCCCGGTGTAACTTTCAGTTGCAGTATTGATGAGGCCGTATGCAGGAATTACGACATGATAATAGACACTTCAGGATTCGGCGGGATAGATCCCGACGACCTGTTGAAACTGAACAGACCTGACGTATTAATTGTTGAAAATCCCTGTTCTGAAGGCAGCGATAATTTCCTGAACAGGTTTAACAGGAGTGTTCAGCTTTTAAGAAGTTCAAAAGCTGAAAATAAAGGGATTTTATGGACATCTGGACTCAATTCCAAAACATCGGGAACCATGACACTCACAATAGATACTCTTCGCAGATCGATGAATGACGCCAATAAAATCAACGGAGTATTATACAGCACTACGAATATGGAATTCTTCGAGAGAATACTTTTCAAGGAAAAAAATCCGGATAAATTCCTGAAAACCCTGGATAAAAAAGCACTGGCAGTATCTTCTCTCGCTGAGACCGACTGCGACGAGATCATTGACAACAATCTCAAAAAAATTAATTCAACTATTCTGGATTTTAGAGGTGATTACAATTAAAGCAAAATTACTTTTCTGGAAGATAGAAAGAAAGGTTCCATTGTCACTGGCGTTCCCCTATGATACCGTCGGGTATCTCGGTACAGAATCTGCAGAAAATCTTGATGTCAACAAAATCCTTATGATGATGGATTATATTCCGGTTCAAAAGGGGATTGAAATAGATTATGATGCCTATGATCTTCTTGTTCTTCATCATCCGCCCGTAACAAAGCCCAAAATTCCTTCATACGTAATCCACTCAAACTGGGACATCGTTTCCGGCGGTGCATGCGATGCACTTGCCGACTGCCTGAATATTACCGTTCATGACGTTTTTGATAAGAAAGCCAGGCTCGGAAGGATAGGAACATTAGAACGAGGGCCTGTTCCGCTGCCTGAATTCTGCAAAACCGTTAAGGAAAAACTTTCACTAAATACACTCAGGGTCGTAAATTTCGATGAAAATACAGAGATTAACAAAATCTGTTTAATACCGGGTTTTGGTCTTAATCCAAAATACATAGAGATGGCACATGAAGAAGGTGCAGATCTTTATCTGTCGGGTGATCTTACACATCCCGGGGCCATACTTGCAAAAAATTCAGGACTCGTGCTTATAGATGCAACCCATCACGCTACTGAAGTCCCGGGATTATACAAGCTGCGGGAACTGATCTCCGAGCTTGGGATTGAAACTGAGATCATAGATACAAAAGTTCCGTGGGAGTATTATACCGGAAATAGAGAGAATATTCAAAATTTGTTATAAGATACCGGGTGATGAGAGAATGTCACTGGAAAAAGAAGAGAACACTGAAGATATGGAGAAAAAAAAAGTCCCGCGGGGAGAAGTTACTCTGATCGGTCTCGGGAGGCTTGGCTTCAGAACCGGACTTAACCTCATCGAAGTTCACCGGGGCGGACCTGAAAGAATAACTGCAATCGACGGTCAGAAGATCTCCGACGACGATCTTGTATTCAAAATCCTGGGAGCAAAACCCGGTGAATACAAGGTTGATTTCTTTGAAAAACTTGCAGGGCCGGACAACTCAAAAAAAGTTAAAGGTATAAGCCGGAATATTTCAGGAGATAATCTTGACCTGATACGCGGGGACGTAGTATGCATTGAGATTGCCGGAGGGAATACCCTGCCTTTAACGGCCGGAATAATAAAAAAAGCTCATGAAAAAGGGATATCTACAATCAGCACGATGGGCGTTTTCGGGCTGGGACACGAGGAGATAAAGGCAACCGATATCAGTGTAGGAGATCCCGGCAATCCCGTTGTAAGCGGTCTTAGAGAATACGGGATCGATGAAAATCATCTCCTTGTCGGAACGGGAAAGCTGATCAGGGACTGGGAACCTGTAACACCGGCAATTCTCGAGAAAACAGCTGTCGTTATGACTTCGGAGATATTGAAAACCCTGAAGGATAAAAGATGATCAGGATAGCCACCGCCGAATGTTTCACTCATGGCAGAATCGGTCTGGAGATCCACGCCATCTCACGCGGATATTATATGAACATCAGCCATACGCTGAACTTTGAACCGTCACGGCTTTCATTAATTGCATCCCTCTTTATACCGACTCTTTCAGGAGTGAGAAGCATACTCGGATTCGAACCGCTTGAACCTGACGATCTGCTGGACGGGATCAAGGTATACAATGATGAAAAGGATAAAATTATGGCCGTAAAAATGGCGGAAGCCGTCAGATCAATAACAGGAGCTGATATCGGAATCGGCAGTACTGCAGGGATCGGAAAAGGAGCTGTTGCCGTTGCAGATGAAAGAACCGTACTTACCGGCTTCTCCGAGGTTTATGCAGATCTCAGAACATCCGATGCCGACATAATTATGAAGAGACAGGAATCCGGTATAGAAGAAGCCTTTGTACTCCTTGAAAAAATTTTAATTGAAAACTATTCCTAAAATCATCCTTTAAATTAACCTGCATAATTGCAGAGTATTTTAACTGAAATCTGCTATATCCGGTCATAAGTATGTACAATTATTTTTTAATACAATTTTGATAAAACATATGAATAAGTAAATTAAATTTTATATATTATCTTACTTTAGAGAAATAATCAGGTGTAAAAATGTATGATTTAGTTAAAAAGGCCGTTCTCGATCCCTACGCAGCGTGGGAATTATCAAAACTGGAGAAGGATCCTGCTGAAATTGTCGAAGCCGTCTCACGGCTCGACCGCGATGAGGCTATGAAACTGGGAATGAACTTCAAAAGATTCCCGCTCGGGTGCGATCTCACCGAAATACTGGTCGGAACATGTGCTTCCGATCTCGATAAAATAGATATTCTGGGCAACAGCATCCTCTCCGATTCAATAGGTGCATCTATTCACGTTTGCGCATATGCCTTTGCGGATATCGCCGAGGCAAACGGAATGAGAGGGATCGATCTGTTCAGGGAAGTAAGGGAAAACACCGAGGTTCCTCTCGACCTCGATCATTTCGGAAAATTCGGCCCGATGAGATTCCCGAAGGACATAACCGGATGCTGGGGTCAGTGTTACAACGAAGGGCCACCTTTCGACGGATGTCCCAGGGACAGGATACATTCCAGGCTCATAGATAAGGAGGAAGATGCACTGGGCGAAAGGGACGAATGGATTAAACTCTCATCGTCAGTTGCAATAAACCTCACATGCATACAGGGCGCCGAAGGGCACGCTGCGCCTCTGGACGAAGCCATTGAAGTTGCGCAGCTCGGAAAAAAATATGGCAAGGGAATAGAGGCGATCATGTTTGTCGGCGACGGGTATGAAGATCTCATCAAAGGTTTTACAACTGCAATAGATATGGGGGTTGACGTGTTTGTAATCGAAGGCGGACCTTTCAACCTGGCTGAAAACCGGCTTGATGCATTTGCTCGTGCCATTGCCATGGC
Organism: Methanolacinia paynteri; assembly: GCF_000784355.1. Taxonomy (NCBI): domain Archaea; kingdom Methanobacteriati; phylum Methanobacteriota; class Methanomicrobia; order Methanomicrobiales; family Methanomicrobiaceae; genus Methanolacinia; species Methanolacinia paynteri. The sequence goes on from NZ_KN360943.1 coordinate 77,210, forward strand.
AAGAATTCTTGTACCGGGGAAAATTGTAGTAACCAACGGAGCCTATGAAGACGAATGCCGTGTAGGTCTCCGTGCAGGATTAAATGGAATAATTACAGGATTCCCAAAAAATCATCACGGTTATATGTGCGGCTATTCGCCCGGTACGGCAAGAAGGGGAAAATTCGGTCTCCCCAGGATAATGCGAATAATAAAGGAAGAAGTTAAGGAGGACCTTACAAAGGCGCCAATCCGGAAAGACGAACTCGAATCGCTTGCGCGTGCTGTAAAAGTTGTTGATCCAGCCAATGTATATCCACGAAAAATAGGTTATGCACCCGTAGGAGACGCACACTGGGTGTGCCTGCCGGCGACTCCGATCTACGAAAGAGTAACTGTTAAAAGAACAGTGCATGACATAAGAAAAATGGCCGAAGAAGGAAAGATCGGGGATAGCATTGCACTTCTCGGCGGCAGATTTGCATCATGGGTCATTGCAAAGGAGCTTGACAGTTATGTTGACCAGATCACAATCAGCGATATCGATACATGGGTTGAAAAAATTTCTGTGGAAAATCTTCAGTCCGAATTGAAGGCAAATATATACACGGGAAATTCAGATGACAATGCCACATATAAAAACTCCGAAACATCAATTATTTGCACAACAATCCCCTCCATCTCAAATAAAATTTCAAAAAATCTGAGTGATGCCATAACTCTCATTTAAAAATCAATTTTTAATCACATCCACGGATGATTAATTGATACGAATTATGTGATGCCCTGTCTGTGAACAAAGAATACTGACATACATAAATTCAGGGCCCTGATCATTAACCGGCCCCATATCCCCCCAGGTTCAAATAAAAAAATTTATATCAATTAAAGTACACTTTTTCATATTGTTTGAGATAAATGTAATAATTCATATTACAATTTATTCAAATAATAAAAATTCATATTACATTAGTGAAATATAATCTAAAAAAATTAGATTAGATTTGATTAATGTAACATTGAGAGGGTATATTATGACCATTAAAAAAGTCGCAATCTTAGGAGCAGGATGCTACAGAACGCATTCTGCAACTGGAATAACCAACTTTGCAAGAGCATGCGAAGTTGCGGAAATGGTTGGAAAACCGGAGATAGCGATGACGCACTCCACAATCGCCATGGCTGCAGAGTTAAAGTACCTGGCCGGAATTGACAATATCGTCATCTCGGATCCGTCATTTGCAGGTGAATTCACCGTCGTGAAAGACTTCGATTACAATGAAGTAATTAAAGCCCACAAAGAAAATCCCGAAACGATTATGCCGAAGATCAGGGAGAAGGTCAATGAACTTGCCAAGACAGTTCCAAAACCCCCGAAGGGCGCCATACACTTTGTCCATCCCGAAGACCTTGGCCTGAAGGTAACGACAGACGACAGGGAAGCAGTACGTGACGCAGACCTGATAATCACCTGGCTGCCAAAAGGCGACATGCAGAAAGGCATCATCGAAAAATTCGCAGGAGATATCAAACAGGGAGCAATAATCACCCACGCCTGTACAATTCCGACAACCCTGTTCTATAAGATATTCGAGGAACTCGGTATCGCAGATAAGGTGGAAGTTACATCCTATCACCCCGGAGCCGTTCCGGAAATGAAAGGCCAGGTCTACATTGCGGAAGGATATGCCTCAGAAGAAGCTATCAATACAATATATGAACTTGGAAAGAAAGCCCGCGGACATGCCTTCAAGCTTCCTGCAGAACTTATCGGACCGGTCTGCGACATGTGTGCAGCACTTACTGCTATAACATACGCCGGACTGCTTGTATACCGTGATGCCGTTATGAATATTCTCGGTGCACCCGCCGGATTCAGCCAGATGATGGCGACGGAATCACTGGAACAGATCACCGCCTATATGAAGAAAGTAGGCATAAAGAACCTTGAAGAAAACCTTGACCCGGGTGTATTCCTTGGAACTGCAGACTCAATGAACTTCGGACCTATCGCCGAAATTCTTCCCACAGTCCTTAAATCACTTGAGAAAAGGGCAAAATAATCTCATTTTTTGAGATTATAACCTATTATATTTGACAGGTTTGTATTCTATTCATAACACCTTACCGGGAGAAGAAGATTACTTCTGTGCAACACACATATTTCGGATTAATTTGCCTCAAGTCCCCGCATGAAATGAGCAGATCCAAAATATAAAATCTTTTGACTAAATAATAATGCACTTAAAATTGAATAATCACTGATTTATCATAAACGGATTCCAAGACCTGTTCCAAAATTGACAGGACATCCACATTTTTAAAAGCAGTTTAATATTGGCAATTCATAGCAGGTAATCCTAAAATCCATTCACCTGAGACCAGGGATTAACTAATTAATATAACGAAATATAAATCCGAAATCAAAGCAAAATTTCCAAAAAAGACCAATTCTTCATAAGAGCTGATTAGAAGTTAAATAATTAATACCAGCAGACATCGTAATCAATTTTTCCGGCCACTTCCTTCCCGATAACGGCAACCGTCCACCGGCCTGAATTCAGAATGTCATTACTGATGTTCGAAATTGTCATGCGGACTGCACAATCATCATTGCCGTCGACATCATCGTCGAAGATCCAAATATTGCCCGACGGACTCACAACAGACAATGACAATTCTGAAGCATTGTCAGTCCACCTGAGTTCAAAAGATAACTGCTCTGTAAATTCAGTAGGAACAAGCGAGTACCAGTCCGTATCTCCTTCCAGGATGCTGCTGTAAAAACGTACTTTGGTTGAAGGGGTTGGGAGAGGAGTTGGAGTTGCATCGGCGGTGCCGTCCTCATCATCACTCAAAAAATCTCTCCCGTCATCTAAAAAACTGTGAAGATAGATCTCGTGATCGTCTCCCCTGGCATCCAGCCAGACGACATAATCACCCGAAACTTTAGGGAACTCCTGTTTTGAACCGGGAGATATCTCCCGGGTAACTCCGGAGTCAAGATCATGCATGAACAGATGTCCGCCCCAGGGGAGGTTACTGGGGTATGGTCCCAGATCAAGCCAGACGATATGACTTCCCGAGATATCAGGACACAACTGTGCAGATTCCGTCCGATACACCAGGCCCGACTTATCCGTATCGATATCGTAAATGTATGTGTTATAGTAGCCGTCGTCATTCATACCGGTCCATACAACACGGTTCCCGTCGATTGACGGGGGCTGATAAACAACCGGAACCTCTGCTCCTGTGAATGACATATAACCGTTCTGTTCGTTCAGGTTATGAAGACAAAGTTCCATCGTCCCTTCATAGACATCCGTTTTGATGAAAGCGATCCAGTCCCCGGATATCTCTGGATAATCAAATGAATCAAACATCCCGCCGGATATTTCACTATATTCGCCTGTGGAGATGTTATATATCCTGAGTATAGATCTCTTGTCGTCGATCTTTTCCACCCATACTATAGTATCTCCGTCGATCACCGGCGAATACTGCGAATTATTGGAATATAAGAATGTGATCTCCCCTTCGGATTCATCATAAAGGAATATCCCTCTCTGGTCGGACCATACATACCTGTCGCCTGAAAAGTCAAGACTGAACTTACCTGAAGGGTCCGCAACCACGAGCTCCTGCATACCTGTGGATATATTATACCTGTGAATCGAACTCTGGAGAAGACGGTTCTGGTCCAGATCATATTCGAGCCATGCCACTACATCATTATCAAAAACTATGGAGTTATATCTCGCAACATCCCCCAGCGAGATAAGTTCGGCATCTGAGATCTCCTGTGCGTAGCAGGGGCATACAATGATTAATACCGGGATTAACAGGATAATAATGACTTTTTTCATAATCCCGGTCATTTCATCCTCCTGCCATACCCTGCGATACCAATTGCCAAAGCGATCATGGAAACAAGATATGCCGTCTCTACCGGGCTCTGCTGCATATTTCCGGAATTATCACCTGCATTATCCGGTGTGGAATCGGGGACCTGATCTCCGGACAGGTCTTTCGTATCTGGATCTACCGCATATGTTTGTACTAAGAGGTCATCATCTTCGTTATCGGTCACCGAATAGCTCTCATTATAGACGTTGAATGTCGTTACTGACTCCGTATCGACATCTGATCCCTCTACGACAACCATATACTCCCCGGGCCCCAGGCCGGACGTATCGATACTCTGCTCCCATGTATTGTAGGGATCGCCCTCAATAATCCCGGTCCGTTCAATGATCTGGTCCTTGAAATACGGATCATCAAGAGCTGTAGGTCCAATCGAGACGATCAGATCCTTTCCGGATGCAATATTCGTGGTCCCGGACAGCTTCAACTCTTCACCTGTCGTAATGTCCGGCAGGGTACTCTGGTCATAACGAATCCAGGGTACTTCAGAATACATCTCAAGCTTAATGTAAGGGCTGCCGTCATCTTTCAGTTCCTTCTCGAACTCATCGCTCGATTCAGGGAAATAATCAGATTGAACCAGCCCGGATTTTCCGTCAACGAAATAAAGATAATATCTTCCCGAAGGCAGCTTGTAAGCCTGAGTGTCATCAAGGATCACGCCGCTGCCATCAAGCCTGCCGTTGCTGCCGATGCTGTACTTCACATATACGTTTTTATCAGGATTGCCGACAGCTCCGGCCTTGTACAACCATATGCCTATCTCCGATCCGGGCTCTCCCGTCACCGTCACCGTGAACTTTTGATCCTTTGCCAGAACGCCATCCGACTTTGTAATATCCGGATATAGCCCCACTTCATAGTCAAAGCCTGGAGAAATATAGCAGTTCTCCGAATATAGAGAATCTTCGGTTATAACTCCTGCGGAGGATACCGATACGATAAGGCACAGGAGGAAAAATGCAATAAATCCCCTGATGGTAATTACAGGATTTCGTGCGGGCGAAAATTCAGTTGATTTTCCCGCGACATTAGATCTCATATCACAACCACCTCATTGCAGATGGGATTATCTTCGTTACCGGAGAACCGGAAATCGCCTTTAGATCTTTAGTATTCTTATCCACAACATAGGATGTCACCGAAACCCGGCCTTCACCCGGATCTTTCACCGAGTAGTTGCCGTCAAAGACGTTGAAGAGGCAGGATACATTACCAAGGCCCTGGGTACTTTCCACCGAAATCAAATATTCTCCTGCCCCCAGACCGGAGGTATCGATAGTATAATTCCACTTATTTACAGGCCCATTATCTTCAACCCGAATACCTCTTTTGATCAGGTTACCGAAATTATCCTGGTCTACAGCAGTAGGATTTATCAATACTTCGAGTATAGTCTGATCTTTGAGATTTGTCTCACCTTCAAATGTAAGGACGGTCCCTGCAACCACCATGATTTCCTCGTCGGAACACATACTAATCCAGGGATCTTCCGCATTAAAATCGAATTTTTGGTACTTCAAGCCTTTTGTTGCGTCAAGTTCATTTTCGAAATCTGAATACCCGGCAGGAGCTTCGGTTTCTTCAGTCAAACCAGAATCGCCTGATACTGCATACACATAGTACTTCCCTGACGAAAGAATATAGGAATCAAAGACCGAAAGAATCTCTTCATCAACATCACCGTTGCAATCGGCGCTGATTTTTATATAAACAGGGAAATCATCAGCGATGGTATCTGAATATATCCATACTCCGATTTCGGATTCCGCCGGAGCTTCGCCTATCAGATTAAGAGCCTGCCCTTTTGCAAGATTCACACCGTCTTCTTCATTATCAAGCCTTAACTTGGGATTTGAAACTGAGGTTCCCCTACATATATCCGGGTTTCCGGAACTTTGGATAACTCCGTAAATCGAGGTGTCAGGGAAGATATGGATCATCTTCACGTATTCCTGGTCTTTATGATCCTCCTCCCAAATCGCCAGTTTCCAGTCTCCCGGGATATTTTCTTTCAGAGATATCTTTTTCGATAATGTGCTCTGACCTTCCGAAAGTCGTGTCCTGCTCCACTGACCACCATGACCGCTCAGTCTACCGCGATGAGGATACGAAGTCACCAGTGTGAAATTGTAACAGATAATAGATCCCGCCGGATATGTCGTCTCCACAAATATTCTCATAGAATCGTTCTGTGAAAATTCATCAGGTATCTCCTTGACGATTATTTTGTCGTCAGCAGAAACCTGAACGATCCCTCCCATGAATATTAATAAAAATAATACCAGGAGGCATTTTATTCCGATTAAACTTTTATTCATTTGATCACTCTCCGATTCGAGATACAACAATCTTTTATGCCTCCTATGTAAGTGATTTCTGTGAGAGATTTCGCTTTTATTTAATAATACGTAATAATCAGATTAAGAGCTGACAACTTCAGTCATCTTATTAGAAGTCCGGCGTTTACTGAACGAACAACCCCGATTACATGCACTCCGATACGTCAGTATTACATTTTGATTATATTATCAGATCTCTCACATAAATCAAATATTACAACCGGATGATAGAATAAAAAAAAGGAGGTGACCTCAAGAAATCCCCGGCATAATTTATGACACTATAAAAAATTGTTACATAAGACAAATTCCAAAAAACGTTTATGAAACAAAGGTTTCATGGACTGTTTCATGTAAATCACAACGTGATTTTCATGTAAAAAGAAATCGCAGAATAAAAGACAAAATAATCGGTGCAGTTTCAATTAGACCAGAATTGTGAAAACCAGACCAGAAGAGTAACAATCAGAATCACTATGACACCACAGCAATTCAATAACCAAATATATCAATAATTTTTTTGTGACAGGTACGGATCGCACTTTATAATGCACAGATCCTGCTAAATATTTCAGAAAAAATAACCAGGAACACTTTATAGAGAAAAGAATGCGATAACCGGGATTCGAACCCGAGTCAGAGGCTTGGGAAGCCACCGTCCTACCGCTAGACTATTATCGCATAGCTGCTGATGCAGAATTATTTGTTGTTGTTTTTATCAGATAAATCTTATTTATGGAGATCGCCGGCATTCCCTAAGATCCCAATGCGATTGTTTTATTATCACTTATTTGAAATATATACGAAGCACTGATTTCTATCGTGCTGGCTTATGTAAGTCCGACGTGCCCGACCACATTGAGACGGCACTGCCCGGGATCCGGGCTTTGGGATTACAAAAAGGTCAGTTATGGCTCTTTTTGTGGACTTACATGACATTGCGGACTATTTTTCTTGTGTCCGCAGGAAGTATCTTAAAACACGCGTGAAAAGATTCTTTCATGCGATGTTTGCCGGAAATCACACAGTGATTTCGAAATAAAAATAAGGTGGTGAAAAATGGCAAGAATGCATGCCCGTCGGCGCGGAAAATCCGGTTCGGTTCGTCCGCTCCGCACAGAGGCACCAGAATGGTCAAACAAGGACCCCTCAGAGATCGAAAAAACCATCATTGATCTTAGAAAGGAAGGAATGTCCAGTGCAGGCATAGGTCTCGTACTGCGTGACAAATACGGAGTTCCAAGCGTAAAACTTGCAACAGGCAAGAAGATCGAACAGGTCCTCGCAGAGAACGGACTTGCGCCCGAGATCCCTGAAGACCTCAGGAACCTTATAGTAAAGGCTCTCGGAATGCGCAAACATCTCGATGAGAACAAGAAGGATATCCACAACAAGAGGCAGCTCCTTCTCACCGAAGCAAAGGTTCGCAGACTCGGGAAGTACTACGCAAAATCCGGCAAGATGCCAAAAGACTGGACATACAAGCCGGATACAGCAGAGTTCCTGTTATCAAGATAATCGTAGCATCAGGATAATCGAAGATATATGTCCATTGAAACATCGGCAGGCCTTGTTGCTGAGAAACTTGAAAAATCCGACTATGTAAGGGTGTTCGGGCACCACGATGCAGACGGCATAGCCGCGGCCTCGATAATATGCCACGCACTCTACAGGCAGAAAAAGAAGTTTCACCTCAGCATAAAATCAGGGATAAAACCGGAAGATATCAGGAGCCACGAGATTACTGTTCTCTGCGACCTGGGATCATCCATGGAAGATCTGCCCGAAGACACGGTGGTAATCGATCATCACATTCCGTGTTTCAATGGAGAGTATCATATCAACCCGCGTCTTTTCGGAATCGACGGAGAACTGGATCTCGCCGCATCAGCGGTCGCCTACATGGTCGCAGACCATATGGGAGACAACCGCGACCTGTGCAGCCTCGCACTGCTCGGGATGATCGGAGACCACCAGGAGATCGCCGGCAAAAACGCCGGAATCGTGAACGAAGGGATTGCAAACCAGTTCATAACCCCGGGACGGGGAGTCCCTCTTGCAGGGGACGATATAACCGAGAAGATATACACGGCAACAGACCCTTACCTGCCCGGAATCAGCGGCAACCCGGAAAAAGCTCAAAAGATGGTCGAAAAATACTTCGACGACAGCGAAAACGGATACGAACAGCTTATGTCGGCAATTGTCCTCGAGACAGCCTCCGCAAGCAACGAGAGAGCGATGTGCTCCCTGTGGGGAGATACATGGGAACTCCAGAGGGCGGTAATCCACGATGCCCACACGCTTGCATCGGTAACAGAATCATGCGGACTCTCCGGAAGAGGAGGTCTTGCAGCGATGCTATGCATGAGAAACGATGAAGCCGTGGACGAGGCAAAGGAGATCGCATTAAAACACAGGCTAGATACGATCGAGGCGATTGCATCTGCAAAAAGATTCAACGAGGCAGGTCCGGCGATATTCAAGATCGAGAATCCGTCCGTATCAAGCAGTGTGGCAGACGTTCTTGCAAGAGACGGACTGCTCGACGTACCCGTTCTCACAATAGCAAAGATCAAAGGAAACTATTCGGTATCGGCCCGCTGTCCCGCCAAGATCAACATAGACTTATCGACAGTCATGAAAGAGGCGGCGGAATCTGCAGGAGGCACCGGAGGCGGCCACAGATCGCGTGCAGGAGCAAAGATCGGAGAGGATCAGCTTATGCCTTTTATCAAAAACATCGAGGAGGCACTTGCATAATGCAAATTTCCGGCAGAATAGTCTCAAAACACACCAATGCCCGTTGCATCGCGGAATCATTGTCAGCGGACAATCTCCTTTCCATGGAAACGAAGGCAGACGGATACGACGTGGTGTGTGAGATCAGGGGAGAAAAGCTGAGGTCGGTTATCGCATCGGTCGACGATTATCTGATGAATCTCTCGGTTGCAGAGGAGATCTGCAGTCTGGGAAATAAAAACGAAGATCAAATCACGATTACAGGAAAATCAGAGAAAACAGAGGTGAATTAATGGCACCAAGAAGAAAATCAGTTGGAAGAAGAGTTGAAGGCTGGAAAGCCAAAAGCTGGTACAAGGTATACGCTCCCGACTACTTTGACAAGGCGTACCTTGGCGATACAATCGCAAACGAGCCCGAGAAAGTCAACGGGCGCGTAATGCAGACAACACTCGGCGAGATGGTTCAGGATTACTCCAAGCAGAACATCAAGATGAGGTTCAGGATCACAAACGTTGCAGGAGATTCCGCATACTCAGATTTCGTCGGGCATGAACTGACAAAAGACTACCTCCGTGCAATGGTCAAGCGCCGCACATCAAGGATAGACAGCATTGTTCAGGTAACAACAAAGGACGAAAGAAAGATCCGCGTAACCACGAGCTGCTTCACGATTAACCGTGCAGATGCAAGCCAGGCGCATGCGATCAGAAAAGCAGTGACTGAATATGTCGTTGCAAGGGCAGCGGAACTCACCTACGACCAGTTCGTAAAAGAAATGGTCATGGGCGACATCTCCCGCGAAGTCTTCAAGATCGTAAAGAAGCTTCACCCCATCCGCCGTGTTGAAGTGATCAAATCAAAGGGAACCGATACAAAGGCCGCAATCGTCCAGTAGACTTAAGAGGTGTAATAAATGGGAAAAACAGGAATCACAGCATGGACCCAGATCAAGAGCGTCGGCGGTCAGGTAAGGCTTGTACCCCAGAAGGAGACAAACTACAAGAAGCCCGGCCCCAACCAGCGCTTTAAGTCAGGTTCGAAGCTCAGAAGAGCAACACAGAAGACCCAGGACACAGGCCGCGGAGGACCACGCGGCGGCAGAAGACCGGCACGCGGAAGAGGCCCCGTGCACGATCCGCGCTGCAGAAGGCGCATCAAGAGATCGCAGTCTTCGATAAAGGGTGCAAAGGGCAAATAATTCTTAAGAATTAAATCCCTTTATTTATATTAGGCGAATTGAAATGACACAGAAAAAACAGGCAGTAATGAATTATCTTTTTTCCGAAAGAGCCAAAACAAACCTGATAACCGCTTCAAAGATGCTTGCCCTCGTCGAAGGCTTCAAAGGGGCAGAAAAATCCGGGGCAAAGAAATTACTCACGATCTTCATTGAATCCGTCCAGTCGGAACTCGGGGAAGGATACGGAAAGACCGGTCAGGCTGAATTTAATAACGCCTCGGGGCTGCTTGACAACGCCAAACAGTTCATCGAATTCGATGACTTCGAAAAGGCGGCACTTGAGATCAGCAAAGCGGTAACCGAATGCACAACACCTGCACAGAATTCATGGCAGGTACTCTCTGAAAATGAACTCGTCTGAATTTTATGAATTCCTCTCCGGGAGGTCTTCGGTCAGGGAATTTTCTCCTGAAGAAGTCTCAGACGAAGAGATCGAATTTATTATGAGATGTGCATCTGCGGCACCCAGCGCAGGAAACAGGGAATCGTGGGATGTCGTAATTGTCACTGACGAAAGCATAAAGGAAGACCTCTCCGATGCGGCATTCGGCCAGGAGCACCTGGTTACCGCCCCCGTCATCCTTGCAGTCTGCGCCAATTACGTGCGTTCGATGTCGCAGTACGGCGAGAGAGGAATTCTTTACGGGATAGAAGACGCCTCCATAGCATGCACATATATGATGCTCGCAGCACATTCAGCCGGGCTTCATTCATGCTGGACCGGCGCTTTCGACGATGAGGCGGTAAGTGAAATCCTCGATCTTCCCCAGCACGCGAGACCCGTGGCCCTGCTTGCAGTCGGAAAAGGAAAGATGCCGCATAAGAGAACCGGCAGAATGCCTGTTTTGGAACATACACATAATGATACCTGGTAGTTGTTGATTATGACCGATTATCTTGTGACACTGGATGCGGCATGGATCCTGAAGGATGTAAAATCCCTTGATGACGCAATCGGCATCGCCATAAGCGAGGCCGGAAAACGCCTGAATCCAAGTGCGAAATTTGTTGAGATTGAGATCGGGCAGCTGGCCTGCCCCTATTGTGAACAGGAGATGAGCAGCGCCCTGATCGTGGGGACTACGGCTCTTGTAGGACTAGCTCTTGAGATGAAGGTGTATAAAGCCGAATCGGAAGAGCACGCGAAAAGGATCGCGAAATCGGTTGTAGGAAAGGCATTGAGAGATATTCCGCTTACAATCGTCGATGTAGAGGAGATATAATCCATGATTACGGTCGTCGGCCACACAGCGATTGATCATATCTGCAAAGTTCCGGTCTTCCCGGAAAGGCACGGTTCCGTACCTGTTACCGACCATAAGGTATACTATGGCGGCGGGGCGGCCAATATCGCCACAGGTATCGCAAAGCTTGGCGGTAAATGCGAACTCCTGAGTGCGGTGGGCGACGAATTTGAAGGAAGCGATTACGACAATTGGCTGACCTCTCTCGGGGTCGGAAAGAGATTCATCGTTGTCGACGGGAAGAGAACCGCAACCTGCTTCCTTTTCAATGACGAGGCAGGAGACCAGATGACCTTCTTTGAATGGGGTGCATCGAGGGCTTTTGCCGAATCGGAACCTCCAGCACTCGACTTCGTTCATATGGCGACGGCCGATCCGGGATACAACGTAAAAGTCGCTGAGAAGGCAGGTTTTTCTTCATTCGACCCGGGCCAGGATCTTATCAACTACTCCAAAGAGCAGCTTGAAGCGATCATAGAAAACATAGATATTCTCTTTGCAAACCTTCATGAGGTCAGAAGGATGACCAAAATGCTCGGTGTGCAGGAAGACGAGCTTATCGGCCGGATACCGGTCTCCATAGTTACAATGTCCGGAGACGGAAGCGAGATTCATGCCGAAGGCAGAGTACATAAGATTCCAGTGGTACCCGTGAAACTTGCGGACCCGACAGGTGCGGGTGATGCATACAGGGCCGGTTTCCTGACGGCTTACCAGAAAGGATATGATATTCTTACGGCCTGCAAAATAGGAACCGTATCGGCTTCCTTCACCGTAGAGGTAATCGGATGCCAGACAAATCTTCCGGACTGGAAGGTTATGTCTGCAAGATACAATGAAAATTTCGGCAGGCTTAAAGAACCGAAAACCGAATGATAGATAATAGAAGACCGGAATAATAAAAACAGGATTTGGTAGGGTTGGCGCAGTCTGGTGATACTAAGATAGAGGGTCTAAGCAGATATCTATTTATTGCACCATCATGGCAGAGATCGCTACTGTTTATTTTTATAATGGCATTTGCCATTGATGCGGTAAGTTTTTTAAAAAGTCATGAGATCCAGCTTTTCGGATTTTTCGGGTACTTCCTTCCGGCACTACTGGCATTCATACTTACAATTCCCCTTGTCGCGATATGGGGAAAAAGAATTACACTCAACAGATCGGCACTTCTCGCCCTTGCATGTACAGTGTTTTCAATACTGGTCAGTCTCTTTCCCATACTTCTGATATTTGAAGGCATATTCCCGCTTCTTTACTCCGTATCACTTGGATTGATCTTTGCCATACGCCTGATTGTTCTCGTAGCTATTGCAGATTACAGGATCTCAAGGATGCTCCTTCCGGCATCAGTACAGAGTCTGGCGGCGATGGCGGCGGGAACATACTATTTCGGGACGGAATTTCTCCTGTTCGCGATATTCATACATATACTGTTCGGCATATGTGTCTTCCTCTTCCTGTGGCTCATAGAGAGACCGCTGAAGAAAAATTTCCACATAAGCGCCCTTAATTTCATAAATGCATTTATTGCGCACAATACCGACGGGTCAAAAGCACTTGAGGACTTCTTCCGTGATATCGGTGAAGAGGTATTTGTCCCGCAGACCTCCTTCTTCTTCAGCAGGGAAGGAAAAACGGATGTCATGGTTACCATCCCTAACCTCCATCCCGGACCAATGGGGGAGATCGGTGGCGGGAACCTCCCGAAGATTCTCTGCCATTCTTTCGACGTAGATACCATGGTTCCGCACGGGTGTGCGACACATGATTTCAATCTTGTCTCAGAGGATGAGATAAAAAAGATTGTATCAGCAATAAATAAAACGCGGGATGAGATCGATTACAGTCCTTATGCAGGCAAATCGCAGAGATACGAATATAAATCTGTTCAGGTTCTCGCCCAGCAGTTCGGTGATTCAATTCTGCTTGTCACGACAAGATCCCCTGAGATGACCGAGGATCTTGATTATTCGATCGGCCTCTCGATCATGTCTGAAGGCCACAGGCTTTTCCAGGATGTAGGATTCATAGACGGGCATAACTGCATGGTGGATGTTACTAGTCCGATAATGCCTGCATCCAGGCTTGCCTATGAGTATATCACCGCCTCGGTTACCGCGATGGAAGAGACAAAGAAAGAGAATCATATGCAGGAATTTGAGATCGGCTACTGTCATTACGAAATGCCATTCTCAAGAGAAGAGGGATTCGGCGATCTCGGGATGCAGGTCCTCGCCGTAAGGACAAACGACCAGACGACAGCCTACATACTCTTTGACGGAAACAATATCGAAAAAGGCGTCAGGGAGAAGATCAGGAACAAGGTTCTGGATATCGTCGACGAATGTGAACTGATGACTACCGATACGCATGTTGTCAATACGATTAGCGGGAAGAATCCCGTGGGCTACAGGATCGAAGCAGAAGAGATATTGCCTCACGTGATTTCGGCAGTTGAGGCAGCCATAGAAGACCTTTCACCTGCCCAGGCAGGTGCGACCACGGCGTGGTGCGAAGGGGTTGTCGTATTCGGTTCCCAGAGGATCTCCCAGCTTGCAAGTACTGTCAACACGATGCTGACGTTTATTGCGCCCCTTGGTGCAACCATCGTCGTTCTTGCGTTCATATTTTCGATTATTGCGTATCTGTTTTTGGTTTGAATTTTCCTTTCGAAAAAAACAGATTTTCATTTATTCTATTTAAATTACATTATTTTTTCAAAGACAACCCTTGCGCAAGTTCGCGTCGCAAGCTCCGCGAACACACCCTGACCCCTGCGCTTTGCGCTATTGTGATAGCCCGGCCTGGATGCTACCCGTACGGGTAGCCTCGGCCGGGGAGAAGAAGAGGATGAAAAAGATCTGAAATATTTGAATAAATAATAAACTTTAATCTGGACAATCGATTTGGAGTCTCTTTCGGAGCAAAGGGGATGCCTGTCCATCCCCTTTTCGACCGAAAGGCTGTCGCCCTTTCGAAACCCCAAATATTTTGAAATATTTATTCCAAAAAAGCGATTCTTTATTTAATTTTAATAACTATTTTATTCTGCATTTTTTGCGAGGGTTGCTGACCGAAGGGACGTTCCGCCCCTTTCGAAACCCGGGAAAAGTGTAAAAATATTATCGGCGAGGGTTGCCGAGCTTGGCCAAAGGCGCTGGACTTAAGATCTTATACACTATAAAGGCACTGGATTTAATTTTTTATTGATAATCAGAAATCCCAAATATATAAAAAGCGACTCTTTATTAAATTTCAACAACTATTTTATTCTGCATTTTTTTGCGAGGGTAGGTAAGCCAGGCCAAAACCGGCGGACTTAAGATCCGTTCTCGCAGGAGTCCATGGGTTCGAATCCCATCCCTCGCATCTAACGAATCCTCTTTCTGATTTTTTTCTTCCACTTGGCACTCTTCAACTTTATAACACGCTCATTCCTATCCTGTTCTGGTGCTAAAATCGCACCAGGAACAAACATGAAAGAAATCAATAAACAAACACTCGATCACATCTACGATCCCATAGCAAAGCTAGTCTGGGAGAAATGGATCGCCGAAGGAAAAGCAAAACTCATCGACAACACGCCCGGAGGCGAAACATGTCAGGCTCAGAACAGATAGACGGCAGCCCCCAAAACAAATCGTGCGGGAACACAAATTCGACGGGAACTGCCAACAACTCTTCTACCTCTGAAAACTTAAGCAAAGCGGCCGGGCCCGTCCCCCTCTATCTCCTGCCACAGACACTCTCACAGGAGATCCACGAATTCGGAGATTCGATCATCGAAGTCAATATACGGAGAACACGCGGCCACAACTACCTTATCAGGCTGACCGCATCCGCAAAGGAGGAAGGGGCCGATGAATCCTGAACCCGGAAAGATCAGCATATGCGGTGACGACTCGCTCCGGATCGAAGCCGGGGGCATGCGTCTCTTCATCACGACAGAGGACGTGAAGAGCCTCATCTTCTACGGCCGTGTCGTCCCGATCTCGAAATCGGTTTGCAGGACCGGGGAAGGAGGGATCACTGAAAGCTTACTATCCATCGAGGGCCACGCCGCGATGAATGCCGGAGGAAAGGCGGTGACCTTCTTCACCACAAACGGTCACTACATCCTCCCGCTCATCTCCCTGCAGAGAGTCGCAAGGGGAGAGGCTGTATCCGCACCACTCTTCCCCCTTGAATACGATTCACCCGAGGGAAGAAAATGACCGGAGAGATCGAAAAGGCCCTCTCCATTCTTTTTCCCGCGGGAGGAATTGTCGAGCTCCGGGCGCTTGCCGATTACAACACTCACAGCGGGTACTTCGATGACTACGCCGCACTCGCGGAGAAGGCAGATCAGATCAACCGTCTCTCCGGTGTGTCGGGCGTCTACGTAACCCTGAACGAAGTCAACCCGGCCCTTCTCTCACGGAGGGCCAATCGCGTGAAGATGAAGCTCGGGCGAAAGGACGCAACAACGGCAGACGCCGATATCATCCGCCGGCGGTGGCTCCCTATTGACCTCGACCCCGTCAGGCCGAGCGGGGTTTCATCGACCGACGGGGAACACGTTGCAGCCATTTCGAAGGCGGAGAAGATCGCCGGGTTCCTGGAAACTATCGGGTTCCCCCGGCCAGTCCTTGCCGACTCCGGGAACGGGGCCCATCTGCTATACCGGATCGACCTCCCGAACGATGACGACGCAACCGCCCTGATCAAAGATTGCCTGAACACACTCGACGCCCTCTTCTCCGATGATTCGGTCATGGTCGATGCGGCGAACTACAACGCGGCCCGTATCTGGAAATTGTATGGGACAATTTCCTGTAAGGGCGACGAC
>NZ_KN360943.1:93653-147360 GCF_000784355.1 Methanolacinia paynteri
CGGAGAAAAAGCAATCGACCTCTCCCGGTGGCTTCCGGGACACGGGATCGCGGTTGCGAGCGAAAGGCCCTGGCAGGGCGGAACACTCTTCGTCCTCGAAGACTGCCCTTTCTCCTCGGCCCATAAGGACGGGGCCTTCGCGATACAGTTCGACAACGGTGCGATCTATGCCGGCTGCCACCGCAATTCCTGCGGCGGTGGGAAACAGCGTTGGGCCGAACTCCGGGCGATGTACGAGATCAGGAAAAGCAAAAAGGAACGGGCTAAGAAAAGATCGGAGCCGCCGGCCCCCTCTTCCCCGGAGAGCGAAGAGTCACCGGAAAGAACAGAGGCCCTTGAGATCCTCCGGACCGGTGACCCGATCGCTTTCATGCTCGACACATTCAACATCGAGCATGTCGGGGACCGTATCGTCGCCGAGTGCCTGATAATGTCGGTCGTCTCCCAGTCGGTCCTGAATACGAAGGGCCTGCACGTCTCGATCTCCGGAAACTCAGGGAAGGGAAAGACCCACGCCTGCAGCACAATGCTCAACCTAATCCCGCCGGCTTACCGACTCAAAGGAACGGTCTCGAACAAGGCCCTCTTCTATCATGAAAACCTGCGGCCGGGAACCGTGCTGCTCTTCGACGACGTGACGATGTCCGAGGACATCCAGGAGCTCCTCAAGTCCGCGACCGCAAACTTCCGGGAACAGATCGAGCACCGGACGCTCACCACCGACCGGCAGCTCCGGGTCTGCACCATACCCGAGCGGTGTGTCTGGTGGCTCGCGAAGGTCGAGAACATCGGCGACGACCAGGTGATGAACAGGATGCTCACGGTCTGGATCGACGACTCCGCCGACCAGGACCGGGCCGTCCTTGACCACATGAAGAAAGTCGAGGCCGGGGAGATCAAACCGAACGAGTCGGCAGCCGAAATCTGCCGGACCATGTGGGATATCCTCAAGGAAGACTGCCTGAATGTTGCGATCCCGTTTGCGACCCGCATCCAGTTCCTCGCCTCGTCCAACAGGCGGAACCCGGCGATGCTCTTCGACCTCATCAAGTGCCATGCCAGGCTAAACTTCTGCCAGAGGAAGAGAGACGAAGAAGGAAGCATTATCGCACAGAGGGAAGACTTCGATTCCGGAAAGAACCTCTACACCAGAATCAACGGCGACACCGGAGGACAGGAGACCAAGCTCACGCGGAATGAAGCGGCCGCACTTTCGGCGGTTGCAAAGGCGGGCATGACATCTTTCTCCGTCCGCCATATCCAGGAGCTGACCGGCCTTTCGTACTACCAGACATACCGGATGTTTCACGGTTACAACTCACGCGGAACGAGTTACGCGGGCCTTCTTGAAAAGTGCCCGGCCCTGACCTGTGTCGATACGACGGTGACGCTCGACGAGGACGGCTATTGTGTCCGGAGGCGTGAGAACCACTACACCTTCGATATCGAGATGTATAAGGCATGGATCGGAGGCGGGGATGTCTGGCTCGACGAACCTTTTGACGGTGAAGGAAACGACAACGATGACGGGGAGGATGACTCCCCCGATTCTCCCGAGAACCTTTGCAGCATTGCAGCAGATTTACAGCAGGTACGCAAAGGTTGCTGCAAAGATCAAAAATCCGAAATTTTATCCGGATCTCTAAAAGAAGATGATAATGTATGTACTAGTACATGTACAGATAGTATTTTGCGTACATCCACAGGAACACAGAAGGAAGGGTGTGTGTCTCCTTCAAACTGTGACTCTTGCTGTGAATCAGGCGATGCTGCAAACAAAATCAATCGAGACAATAATTATCATGCGTTTACCAAACTACCAAAGGATATTCGCCTTTTAGGATTGCAAGACTGCTGCAAAACCCTCCACAGCGGGAAAAGTGCTGCAAAGGTCCGGCCACTCCCTGGCGTTCTCGACCACCGCGATTTTGAAAGAGTGAACAAGGAGCTCGGGAAGTGTGATCTCTGTGGAGAGGGCAAGGCCGTTTTTTCTTCGAAAGAGTTGAAGACGAATATCTGTGAGGGATGTTTCGGGAGGCTTTTGAGAGAGGATTTGAAAAAAGAAGGGGTGAGGTGATAAAAAAACGGAGGGACATCTGAAATTAATGGCGGAAAAAGATAATCAGTTTCAATAGACAATATAAAAATTAAAGATATGATATTTGCTCTTGCGGTAATCAAAAACTGAGGACTCAAATGATAAAACCGCTGCAGAAATGTTCAGTGATCCAGGCGAATAGAACTGTGGCGCTGAAAAATACAATAAAAACCGAATTTATACCCGGCTTCGCACCCGACACCAGACAGAGAGTGATCTAAAATATGGAAGATAAGACCCAAATCGAATTACTCAGAGGCCAGATTTTAATCTACCAGTCGAAAGACAACACCTTCAGGCTTGATGTCAGGTTCCAGGACGAATCCGTTTGGCTCACACAACAGCAGATGGCCGAACTCTTCGACACCACAAAACAGAACATAAGCCTGCATATAAGAAACATCTATTCAGAAGGCGAACTCGTCCCCGAGGCAACTGTCAAGAAATACTTGACAGTTCAAAACGAGGGCGAAAGGGAGATCCGGCGCTCGATCGACTACTACAATCTCGATATGATAATCTCCATCGGCTATCGTGTCAGAAGCGCAATCGCCACGCGTTTCCGGATATGGGCGACACAGCACCTGACGGAATTTATAAAAAAGGGATTCATCCTCGATGACGAACGCCTAAAAGAGCCCGGCAACGACAGGTACTTCGAGGAGCTCTTAGCAAGGATACGCGATATCCGGTCGTCGGAAAAAGTGTTCTGGCGAAAGGTTCTGGACATATATGCAACCAGCATAGACTACGATCCCGAATCCGGGTTAACAACACAGTTCTTCAAACAGGTTCAGAACAAGATGCACTGGGCGGCCCACGGCCACACCGCCGCAGAACTGATCTACGAACGTGCAGATGCAGACCGGCCCTTAATGGGGATCACGAATTATCCGGGAAACAAACTTCTCAGGCGCGACGTGGAAGTTGCGAAAAACTATCTGAATGAAGACGAACTGGAAGTCCTCAACAGAATCGTCACGGCATATCTTGAAATTGCAGAATTGCAGGCACTGAACCGGATACCGATGACGATGCAGGACTGGATCGAGCGCCTTCACCAGTTCCTTACAATGACCGGGAGGGAGCTGCTTACAGATGCCGGAAGCATAAGTCATGAAATCGCAATGAAAAAGGCCCGTGAAGAATACGAAAAATACAGCACGAGGCAATTGAACGAACCCTCGGAGGTTGAAAGGCATTTCATCGAGATGGAAGACGAGATAAAACAGATTGCCGAAAAAAACGAGACCACAAATAGAGAGCCGGAGAGATAAAACTACATTCAGCGTCGAATCCCTGGTGAATAAAAAATTTTTATGAGAATTCCCGTGGCTCTGAAAAAATCGCACCACTGGTGCGAGAAATAGGCTGAAGTTATAATATCAGCCTAAACCCCTTCCTGGATGTGATCTTCTTTCATCCCTTTCATAAGCGCAACTGCCAAATCATAACTCTCAACGGCAAGACCCGCAAGAAGAACCTCCTCTGTCGCCATCTCCCTCAGAACCTCTATTCTGGACAAAGCTTCCCACTCGGCACGGGTTTGAGCAATTTCCGCTATTGATGACTTTAGAGATTCGAAAAGAAATTTTTTATCCGGATCAATAATCGAGGGAATGTACTCCATCATCACCACCTGAAGAAATATCTCCACTTGGGACCGCCGCCGATCTCTTTGATCTCTTCCACATTTGGTATGAACATTTTTTGTTCTCCCCCACATACTCTGTATTATACTACAGTATATTACTATGTATATTGGGCTACCCATATATAGCTACTGGTGTAAACTACATTGTATCATGGCATTAACAGGTAATGGCAAATTCATATCCGCTGGTAGGGCGAATACAAAATACCTCACAATTCCTGCAAAATTAATTACTGATTCAGCATTTCCCTTTGAAGAAGGGGAGGAGGTCAAAATCACAGTAGACTCACAAAACAAACGTTTGGTTGTCGAAAAGATTAGATAATCTCAAAAATGGCAGGAAACAATTCCCTTCTATTGAAAATATAAAGAGTACATTCATAAAACCTCCTAAACCTCATACGACTCTCCTCGATCACCACGATTTAAAAAGAGTGACTCAGGAGCCTGGGAAGTGTGATCTCTGCAGAAAAGGCAGGGCCTTTTTTCTTCGAATTATTTGAGGACGAATATCTGTGAGGGATGTTTCAGGAGACTTTTGAGAGAGAATTTGAGGAAATTAACAATGAGTAAAAACTCGATTAAAATTTTTCGAGATTGGATCTATATCTTCTAAATTATAATTTAGAACGAAAATCTCATTTCCTTTAGTTACTGTCGACTTTTTAACATTTGTCATTCCATAATTCAAACTCCAAGGTATAATTTCTGCAAAATCAAATAAATCCCGCATTTCAGGTGTATCGTCGCATGTTATTAACCATTTATGGGAACATTTCCGGACTTCATCAGCAAATTTCCTATGATCAAATACTTTATGCAAATCTCCATTTTTACCATAAAGACTGGATTCTTTTGCAGAGAGATACGGAGGATCGAGAAATAAGAAAACATCTTTCCCCGTTTCATGTAGTAGATGAGAATAATCATAATTTGAAATAATTACATCAGACAATAATTCCGAAAGAGGAGTTATTTTATTGATCATTGATTCTGTGAACCTTTTGTCATATGATTGTTGAGAAAAACCTCCTGAATCAATTAGCCCAGAAAATGTAATTCTATTCAAAATAAAAAAACGAATGGCCTTCTCAAAATTATCTAAATTTTTGTGACTTTTTTTATAATATTCATATAATTCTTTCCCGGTTTTAAATTCATTTTTCATAGAGAACACTTTTTCTCGAAATCGTTCTCCATCCTGTTGGACGCAACGCCAAAAAAGATATAGATCTGGATTTATATCATTTATTTTAAAAGAAACATCTTCTTCAATATTTTGCTTTACTTTGACGAAAACCGACCCTCCTCCTACAAAGGGTTCTCGGTACTCATTTATATCTCGTGGAATAAGGCAAGATATTTTTTTTAAAGCTTTACTTTTTCCTCCAGGATAACGCAGTACAGCGGTGGTTTCTTGTGTCATCTTTTTCCTTGAATATTCAGATTTCAATAGTAGATATGTAGAAATTGATATATGGCCTTGCTGGTTAATTTAATAAAAAGAATTTAAGGGCTTATTCAAATAAATTATTTGCTTCGAAACCTTTATAATTGTATAATAATTATTTCAATAATTGTATAACATGATTGAGTCTGAATCAGGAATTGATTTAGGAAAAATATTAATTCATCCTGAATTTTTTAATTGTCTAAACGAATTAAAAGAAAAAAAAATATACTTAAATAATATTCCGATCCCTGATTCAGTTAACTTTAATTCAGAACTATTCCCTTCAGATGAAGGAATATTATCATTTATTGAGAAGAATTTAAAATATAAATTAGATCCTTTAGCTGGAATTGATTTAACAGATCGAGGTTATCTTATTGCTGCATATGACGAATCAATCGATAAATTTGAAGCAATTGAAGGAAGTGCATATCTAACTGCACATAGTATAGTCTTTTTATCTGAAAATGATTATTTACCATTAATAAGTCTTAGTTTGAATTTTTATACAAGATCGTCCATTATTACAAAGAATTCCAAATATATACAATATTCTAAGGACATAGAAAATTGTAGAAAGGAGAATTATATAAAAGAGAGAGATGTTCTCTTTAAAAATTGTTTCTCGCAGTTTCCAAAAAACACCATAGTTTTTATAGACGGACCAATCATCGGAGGTCAAATCAGTTCATATACGACTAAATTGAATTCATGGATGATAGAAAATAATTTAATTCCAATATTTATTGTAAAAAATAGTTCAAGCAACCTTGTTACAGATAGAATTCAAGAATTTAAGAATAAATATAATTCAGATCTTCATTGGTCATATGCTCTTTTAAAAGAAGGAGAAAGAACTGGATTTATTCAATATCAGGATTTGTATAACAAAGATAATGGGAAAATATTTTGCTATATTAAGACTTTTAACCAGAGCCCTCAAAGAGTGGAATTTCATATTAAAACCTTGGAAAAATATGGAATTGAATTACTGAGTCAGATTATCGAACTTGTTTATTATTTAATCTTAGTACAAGGGGAATGGAAAAATCCACAAATAAGGCCCATTGCAATTGCTGAAAAATTTGCTAGAGAATCGATTAAATTGTTTAATTTAAAATTATCAATGAAAAATCTTGGATTAATATCAACAATGAATCAAGAGAGGTTTGGATGAAATATGAGTTGGATAGTAGCTGATGCTGAAAGAGAAAAAATACTTCTCGTCTCCAAAAGTGGTACAGACGGGATTTTACATCAAGGATCGTATTTAACTATTGAAGATATTGAATCTGAGAAAAAATTTATTGTAAGAGTTGAGGATACTTACCAAAATAATCCATATAAACCTTCCCCATTGATTGTTGATCTCGATCTTCCTACATTAAGGCAAGATCAGAATTGTCAAAATATTTTATCAGCTGTCCGAATAAAAGAAATTCCTGAGAGAGAAGATGGAAGCAGCAGTTTCATTCGACCACAACTAAAAGCCCGTCGTTCTAGCCAAGAAGAAGTTCATTCCGCATTTGGAGATGTTAAAAAGGGAATTCCAATCTTTCCAGCAACGGTTTTTTCCAGATCAGTTCAACATCTCTATGATGAAAATAAAAAATATATTCATATAAATATTCCAGAATCTGTTTTCTTTTATCAAATGCTTATTACTGGCCGAACAGGTTCAGGAAAAACAGTTGCAATGAAGTATTTTGCACAATACTTTATTGAAAATATGAAAGGTGCTGTTCTTGCAATTAATGTAAAAGAAGAAGATATGCTTGCTATGGATAAAGCAACAAAAACCAATAGCAAAGAGGTTTTTAAAGAATGGAGAGATATTGGAGTAGATCCAAAAGGTATAGAGAGATTTAAGATTTACTACCCTGGTAATAAAAAGCCTAATTATTCTGATAATGTTGATATCGATCTGACTGAAAGCATAACTCTCAATACAAGAAATTTAGATCCAGAAACACTCACTGGTTTAATACAAAACATATCTGATCTTGCAGCTGATCAACTTCCAAAAATCTTCCGATATTGGAAAAACAAAGTCGCAAATGAAAATGACACATTAGAAGATTTTATTCAATATTTTTCAGACCCAAATAAAAATGGAATATATGAAACTGAAAATGAATTAGGAAATGTATTACCTAGTACTGTTCATGCATCAACAAGAGGAAATATCGAACGAGCTCTTACAAATTCTGTAGGATATTTTGATGTTAAAGGCGCAAAAGAATTAGAAGCAGAAGATATTCTTCAACCAATGAAAATGTCAGTAATAGATGTTACAGGTAAAAGCGGGTTTGGATTCGGGTCTGTTCTTTTAAGAGATTTGCTTGATAAGATATATGATGTAAAAAGCAATAAGAGCAATACAACTCCTGTTTTAATAATCATTGATGAAGTCCATGAGTTCTATGGTAATACAAGAAGTAAAGAAACATTAAGTACACTCGACTCAATAAGTCGAAAAGGTAGAAGTCTTAAAATTGGAGTTATTTTTGCTTCACAAAACCCTGAAGATATGCCAAAAGGAATCGCGAATGTTGTAAATTCAAAAATATATTTCAAATCAGATGCATCAAACATAAAATCTTTAGGTATTTCTATTTCTGGTTTTGATCCAGAGGGTTTTGGATCAGGTTATGGAGTTGCTAGAATACATGGTTTGAGTCAGTTGAAATATGTAAAATTTCCATTATGTCTATCGGGGGTATTGGATGACACAAAAGAAAATTGATCAAGAGATGGATAAATTAATTGGAAAATTACTTGATTCTGAGGAATACGAGGTATTACAAAAAATTGTGAAAAATAAAGGAATTCTTAGTGAAGACGAATTGGAGGGAAAAAAATAATGTTTACCTTGAACTACGAATTCCAAGCCGGTGGACCTATTTATGAATGTAGTTTCCCTTTAGAAAAAGATAAAGAAAATAATATTTTTTTTGTCCGCGGGAAAAATGATCAAGGTAAAACAACATCATTGGATCTTATCGCAATTGGTCTATATGCAACACAGAATCTTAAAAGTAATGAAGAAATTATTTCTGATGCGCTTAAATCAAAAATTGATTTTCTCACATCAAATGATATTGATAAACTAAAATTCAATTTTGTTATGGAAAGCATTGATAATAAGATTCTAATAAAATCCAATTATGATAAAGGTGATTTAACTACCGAATTCAATGGCCTGCCTGTTGCCTCTGAAGAAATGCATAAAAATATTCAGGTACTCTATGATGTTCCAGATAATCCAATTGTAAAATTACAATCATCCATTTATTTAATAAAAGACAATATTTCGAGATACTTAATATATTTAAATAAATATTCTAATGAGATAGAAAATAACATTCAACATATCTATGAATTTGAACGGAAAGAAGAACAACTAAAAAAATATAAAAAAGAGTTATCTGAAAAAGAGGAACAATTAAAAATCCAGGAACAGATCAAGGAAGAAAAAAATAGTGAATTGACTGAATTAGAAAATATAAAGAAAATATTTGATATTAATGACATTTTAACTGAATTTAATGGGTTGGAAGAACAAAATCGTGTATTAAAAGAAAAAAAGACCGAATTAAAAAGACAAGGAATTGACGGAGGTACTCAAAAATATAAAAAAGCAGTACAGGATTTTAATGAAAAAAGGGATAATATAAAAAAAATTCTTGCTCAGATAATACAGTATGATCCTTTATTAATCGGAGATTCATTAAAGGATCTCAAAAAAATTCGTACAACTCTATTAGGTCTATCTACACCAATTGACATAACTTCTAAAAATATTCAAAAATGGGAAGAAAAAATTGATGAATCTATTTTCAATTTAGAGAGCAACCCCATAAATAATCAAAATTCAGAAGATGAAGAAAAATATGAATTAATTGAGGGTTTAATGTCCATTTTAAAACCTCATTTAACTGTAAAAATGAAAATACCCGGTACAGATCAACTTATATTTGATTTTTATAGAGAATTAGAAAAAATAAAAAAAGAAATTCATCCTATGATCGAAGGAAAAAAGAATTTGTCATCTTTATTATTGAAAACAAGGGAATTAAAAGTCCAAATAAATGATTTATTAATAAAACGTATAAATATCCCAGAAGTTGATGACAAGCAAGTACTGGAATATAGAGATATTGATAAAGAAATTAAGGAAATTGAAAAAAGACAAAATGAATTAAATTTAGAATTAGAGAAAAATGAAGATATTGTCACTGACATCATTGAAGGAAATTGTGACAAAATATTACAAAATAAAAGTAAATTAGACGATTATAATATATTAAATGGTGAACATGATGAAGCCGTTACGGCAATACAAAGTTTAAATGGTAATATTATAAATTTAAAAGGTAGAATTGAGGGGTACGGGGAATTAACTGAACCAAATAAATATGACATAAATTGGTTAAATAATGAATATAATATTTGTTCAAATCTTATAAAAAAATTGAATGAATGGAAAAGAAACCTTGAAAATGTTAATTTTCGAAAATCTGATCTTGGAATAGCTCCAAATCACTCTGAAGAATTTTTTGATGCCTTATCAGAATATTTTGCAGATATTTTGAAGGTTGTTTACTTTGAAAAAAAATCCTGGGATGTAAAAAAAGTAGACTTATTAAATAACCAATATATTGTTGAAAATAGAGCTCCAATTAAGTTTCCACAAATAGGTACTGGTCATACCGCATTAAACTCAATTCGTTCGAGTATTAATCAAAAATTTGGCGGAAAAAAGAAGGTTATATTAATTGACGATATTTCTCAGATGGATGAAGATAATATTCAGACATTAGTAGGTGACATAAAGAAACAAATCATTTCCGGAGAAACGTTATTTGCTCTAATAACAATTGCGGATAATACTGTTTCTGAAATAAAATGGGAGCCAGTAGCAATTTAGAGGGTCACAAAATGGAATTTTTTAAAATAGAAGCTAAGCAAAAAGAGTTTTTGTTAGACAGAATAAAAGATTCAAATACTGGAAAAAATTCTTTTGTCATTTTGGATCAACAGAATAAGAAAAAGCAGGGTTTTTATCTCTCTACAAAATTTTTTGAAAAAGATTGGACCTTTTCTAAAGATTCGCTGAATAATCTGTTAAAGTATAATATTATTTATTTTGTTGAAAAAGATGGATTCTATATTTTAACATATAAAGGGGTAGCTGTGATAGAATATGATATTGAATTGACAAATGAAATTGATATCTATTTAAATGATCTAAATAAGGTTTTCTTCGATAAGCAAATCAAAGAAAAGGATAAACCACTAAAAGAGAAAGAAAAAGCAATATTATTAACTACAATTGGATTATTAGCCTTTTCATCAGATTATTCATTCGTTGCAAATGAAGAAAATAAATATGAAGCAAAAGAATCGACTTCTTATGCGATCGATTTTTTAGAGACAATTTATCCGAAATATAAGGATAAATTCGACAAAATGTGGGACGGTTCTGTTAAAGGAGAAGATGAAATCCTTCAAAATTTTAGACGATTAGATGAAATTCCAAAAAAAACAGGTAATTTATTCAAAGCTTCAAATAGAGAAAAGCATGGACTGTATCTTGATCTCCTGGATGAGGATTTTGTAATAAATAAAGATAAAACACTATATGTTCTTCGTAGGGTTCTAGGAAGAAAAAAATTATCTCCTGAAGAGAAAGATGAACTGATAGATGCAATCTCAAAAATAGGGCAGAATTCTTATTCACTAATTAAATCTAAAGTAAATATAAATAGAATCAAGCTGAAGATGGAGTTAAAAGATATTATTTTAGACGAGTTCTAATATCTAATCAAGATCAAATCTCCCTCAATTTTTCCTTCGGTTTCATGCTTCTCAGAATAATAACCCTTATCAATTTTCACTTACGAATTCACTTCTAAAAGAGACTATATTAGGAAACAATATACCTAAAAAATGATAAGAGGAACCCGTAAGAAATAAGTATTAATTTTGGGTTGAAAAGTTTCACAAAACCTTCAAGATCTCCCCGGCTTCATAATCCAAGGAAATCTCTCTGGTCTGTCCCCTCACCTGGAGCGATTTCATAGAAATAATTTCCATCGACTCCAGCTTATTCAGCCGTTTGTGAAAGTTGGCATAACCCATTGAAAGCTGTTTATTTACAATCTCATAGAGGGCCCCGGAGGTCGGCGACTCTTCACTATCCCGGACCTCTTCAGCCAGGACCGCCAGAAATTTCTTCTCGTCCGGAGACAGGCCGCCGATTGCATCCCTTAACCGGATATCCTTCGCAGAGACCGATGTCGATACATCCTCTGCCAGGACTTCTTTCCTTGCCGCCTTCTCAGCATTTGCAACTGATTCTTTTATTATCGCAAGGCCGACACGGAGATCCCCCGCTGTAACCGTTCTTTGAGTAATAAGATCCAGGACCTCACCTGACATCGCCCCCGGATAAAGACCGCAGCGTACTCTCCGGGAAAGGATCTCGCGGACCTCTTCATATCCATAAGTGGGGAAGTAAATATCAACGGGCCTGAAGACCGACCAGACGGCAGAATCGACTTTGGTCATAAGGTCGATCTCCATGTTGCTCACCGCCGCAATCACCCCGAGTCTTGCACCGGGGAATTCTTCGTAAAGACGGAGCAGTACATAGAGGATATCATTCAGCCGGTTCTCGTACATCAGGTAATTCATATCGTCGAGACATACGACTGCAACCGTCCGCGACTCCGAAAGGTAATTTCCTATCTCATTGTAGATCTTCCGGAACGCAATCCCGGTGGTCGGCGGATAGTGCCCGAAGATCCGGTTGAATATTGAACCGAAGATCGAAACCCGTGTCCGGTCGTTCTTGCAATTGATATATACAGGCAGGACCCGTTTTGTCGTCTGCTCGATCTCGGAGAAGAGCACCCGGACCGAGGTCGTCTTCCCCGTTCCGGGAAGGCCCCGGAGAACTGAGTTGAACGGACGGCCCCCGCTCATCGCCGGCCGGATGGCATAAGCCAGTTCGCTGAGCTGCGTATCTCTGAAATTAAACTGCTCCGGTACGTGATCTATCTCAAAAATATCGGGGGTCCTGAAGAGAGTCTGATCCCCCATTAGCAAGTTTCTCTTCATTCTTATGAAATTTTATGAAATGATATAAGCGCAGATTCCGGGTGGCGTGAAAGTGGAAAATATTAAATCGTTCACTTTCACCCCTTCCGCTCCCCGGTTAAATATCCATCCACATAATCTATGATCGTCCCCGGTCGGGAAAATTGGTCATTTCTCACAACTCCGAACTGTTGAGTCAACGGGTCTTCACAATATGCCGTACCGACTTGTTTCTTTGAATGCAGTCAATAATCCGGCCGGGACACCTTACCCCCAATCTAAAGAGATCACCAAAAATCCATTTAACAGAAAATTCCTACAGAATTTTCTTCAATAGTGCCTGAAACATTCGTTTCACGCCCAATTTTTTAAGGAGCCTTAACAATGACAATTACAGAACTACTCGCAGCCATCGACCCCCTTCAGACCATCGCCGTAATCCTGGGAATATCAGGGGCCGCCCTTGTAGCAGGGAAGAAGGCCGCATCAAGACTTTCCGGATTCTCATGCTGGATTATTGCAAACCTGATATGGTTCTTCGAAGGCGTCTACTCATCGAACTATTACCTGGCGGCGATGTTCGGGTTCTACTGGATAACAGCCGTTGCAGGGTTTTGGAACTCGTTAAAATTAAAGGAGAAAACTGTTAAGAAGAGCCATTCGGCAAGTGTGCCGCTTCCGTTTAAATCACAGGACCAGTGAATTAAAACCCACCAAAAAACCCCATGAAATTGCTCCGTAATTTCAAAGAGTTCGCCAATGACGTCCGTCATTGCAGAAACCTCATCAGTACAGCAACAAGACCGCCCGCACCGGCCCCGACCCCGGCGGAGATCTGCCTCTCGCGGCCCGCCGACTCCGACTTGAAACCTTCGAGATCCCGGATGCGGTTCTCGTGGTCCCCGATGGACTCCTTCATCTCCTCAAGCGTCCTGCAGATCCACTTCACGTCCCGGTTCGTCTCGACGATCATGTCCCTGTTACTCTTCTCTTCTTTCATTGTGCGTTCGTTTACTCCTGCGGATAAATTCGGCAGAAACAGGGATAAATCGAACTGTATCAACTACCTGATACAGTCACGCTAATTACCCAAAAGATCGAGTAATTAAATGCCTGTTCCAGTACCCGGGGAAAAGGCAGGCAGGAGAAAAAACGAATGGCAGATTTCATCGAAACTACCAACACCAAGTCGGCCACTCGTGAGCTTGCAGCCTCCATCGCAGACGTTGCAACTTTCCAGAGTATCATCCAGTCGGTGATCAATGACAACCCCTTCGGCTGCACCGCGTACACTCAGAGCGGTGTGTCGCATGACGGGGTAGAGGTCAACCGTGAGAGTTATACTGCGAAGATCGTCTTCGAGGACAATGCGGCAGAAAAGGTCGGAACTCTTTCCGTCAAGTGTCCCACTGTTTCTTCAATGAACAGTGCTGCCGGCGCAATCGTCGCAGACGCCGATCTTGCCGTTGCCGTTGGCGGTGATCCCGTCCGCGATGCAGACAGCGATACTTATTCCTGCCAGCTCAAGTGCCATGACGCAAACAGCGAAACCTACTATGTCACCTTCAGTCGTGACAAGGTCAGGATCAGTTCTTACGAGGACGACTCCATCCTGACCGTTGTCGAGACTTGGGCCGACACTGTGTCCGCTCTTGCCTGAACAGAATTTCGAACACCGGGGAGGGAGACTCTTTTCGACCCCCTTTCCGGGGAAAATAAGCTTATTTTGGGCTCCTTTCGGGCTTTTTTGAGATCGGATTATACCTTGTTGGAGTTTAGTTTCATAAAAGGGCATTATTTGGGCAATTTTTAGGATTAACGCTTATTTTATTGATTTTCATATGAGGGCGGAGAGGGCCTCTAATTTTCCAGACGATGTTTACCCCTTCGGAGCCTGAGATCGTCCATTCTGAGGCTTCTGTGTGGGTCCGAAAAATGGCGATTTGGGCGTTTTTTTAGGACAGGCGTTATTTCTAAGATTCGCATAGCAGAAAGATGATTTTTTTTGTTTCTTGAAAAAATTGAAAATATTAATCAAATATGGCAGATCATACGGAGGATTATGAGAACTAAATGAGAGGATTTATTCGATGGTTGCCGTGTTTTTCAAGAGGAGATTGGATTCTAAGTCTTCGGCATTTCCGAGCTCCTCAAACATCCTGTCAAAAATTGGCAGTTTTTTGGGGGGATGAGATTTGATGAAAAAAGAGTGGTAAGATGAGTACGTCCAGACGGAATCAGGGGTAATTGGACGCACTCAAAGTATTAATAGTTGTTATACAACAGTTATTAATTAATAGATGAAAAATGCGTGTTTATTAATAAATAGAGATAAGATTAACCAATTTAAAATTTGTATTTTTATGGCCTTACTTTTTATTATAGTCGCTATTATTTTATATATACTTAACATTTCTGCTCATTCAGATTTTAGTTATTTACACCCTTTATTAGTTGCAGTAATTGGAATTCAAATAGTTGTTATCTCTCTAATTTTATCATCATTAATTATAATATCTCAGTTAATAGGGAGATATCAGACTCCTAATGCGACAGATTCAGTGATAAATGATAATGATATTAGGATGCCTATATTTGTTTATGGTTTATGTATTGTAATAGAAATTTTAACTCTTATTTTTATAGATGTTTTAAATAGTGGAGATCACGATTATCCATTATGTTTAGATATTTTATATGCTTTGATTATAATAATAACCTTCTATGTATTCTGGAGTTTTCATAAATTAATAAGACATATAATTAAATACACAAATGTTAAAAATACTCTTAATAGATTAACCTCTAATCTTAATGAAACTATAATCTCAAAAAATAAGGATGATAAGGATAATGATTTTTATATTCAACAGATATTGGATATTTTATCAAAATCAATATTAAATCATGAAAGTTCAACTTTTTTTCATGGTTTAAACCAACTGCAAAAAGAACTATTTAAACCGTTCTGCCAATACAAAGATCCAAATGCCAATGAAGATAATAAGTCTAAAAGAGTTTCAAATAATATTACTACTGCTGAATTAGAAAATTTAGAGAAAGATAATCTTTATAGTTTTTTCAATCTTCTTTTCCAAAATAGTAAAAAAGAATTGTCTAATGAAAGAGATCCAACATTAGATCTCGCTCCAATACAAAGAGAAGAAATTAACTCACTATTTATCTTTGTTTTAAATGATTGCTGTTCGATGTCTGTAGAGAGTAAATATGAACGCGGTTTCATCATTATAATAGAAATATTAACAATTCATGTTCAAGCAATAATTAATTTAGAAAAAAAATTGGAACCAAATGACCAAAAAGATAATGGCTCCTCTCAAAAATTAAGTAATATAATATATAGAGATTCTTTAATCTTTTTAGATTTAGCTTATAGAAATGCTTATTCTAAAAAATTAGAAACGGCATTAGTTGCTATAGGATGGGGGTTTTTTTATCTATTTTATCAATTCATTGATAATGGCATAGAGAATTCTGATAACATCCTTCCAAAACTTAATTATTACTTAGATAGTTGGGATCAAGAAAAATTCTATTCAATATACCCACAATATTCATTTATCCTCACATATATCTGTATTTCATTATATGAAAGATCTACAGGTATTTCAGGAAATAAGCAACTAGATGATAATTTTTCACAGCAATTAGAAGAAGTAATGATTACACTGAAACGTTTAAAAGAAAGAACAATGGAACATGGAGGTAATATAGAAAATGATTTATATATTGTAGATTTCTGCATTGAAATAATTAAAACAATTAATGATCCAGATTCAAAAATCGATTATAATTTCAATAAAAAGTTTATTTTGATGTTAGGTGAAATATTACGGTTTATTCGAATAAATTTAGGTACTGAGTATCTTTCCTACGCAAATTTACTTACATACCAAGCAAATTATTGTTTTATCAATGGGGACTATCTTACTGCTGAAGGCCAATTAATCCGTGCAAAGGAGATTCTATTAAAGAAATACGGTGAAAATATTAATTATGCAGCCTCAGTAGGCCATTTAGCACGGTTATATACCGACTGGGGAAGAATAAAATTAGCAAAAGAAAATTGTAAAATTGCTACTACCATTCATTATAAAGAATATGGTCAATGCCATAAAGCCATTGCGGCTATTCTTTCATCTTATGTATCCATATTTCGACTGGATTTTAATAATGATTTAGCACTAAAAATTATGGATACAGCTTTGAAAATTCGAGAATATGCTTTTAATGGTAGAAATAATCATTTGTACGCGGCTGGTTGTCTGTACGCTTCATTTTTAAATATTGAATTGGGAAATTTCAAATTAGCATTTCAATATGTCAATGAAGGAAGTGAAATTAGATACGAAATATGTTCTTCTTCGTTATCGACAATACGTTCGATGCTAAGAGCCATGCATTTAAAAAAAT
Organism: Methanolacinia paynteri; assembly: GCF_000784355.1. NCBI lineage: Archaea > Methanobacteriati > Methanobacteriota > Methanomicrobia > Methanomicrobiales > Methanomicrobiaceae > Methanolacinia > Methanolacinia paynteri. The sequence continues at coordinate 110,397 of NZ_KN360943.1, forward strand.
ATGGTGAAAATTTAAAAAAAATTCCAGCCTTAAAGTTAAAGGGTGATACTCTTAGTGAAATAAAGAAAATCGACGTTGAAATTAAACTTAGAAAAAAATTATACTTTGGAAAAAAATTTCCTTCTTTATCGATAATATGTTCGATGCTAAAAGCTATACATTTAAACGAATATGGTGAATATTTAAAAAAACATCCAGACTCAAAGTCAAAGGATGAAATTTTTGAAGAAATAAAGAAAATCGACGCTAAAATTAGTTTTGATTATAGTTCCTGTTTTAATTCTGCTTTAAATTGTTGTGATAAAGAGCTAAATTCTTTCGAAAAATCCAGTTCACGTGAAAATTTGGATTATTTATCGATTTTATTAATAAAGACAAAAATATTATACAATTTAGAAGATTTCGATGAAGCTGAAAAATTGTGTTCTGATGCAATAAAGATTAAACCCGAGGGATTGAACGAGTATCATCCTAGTTATATTCTTCCCCTACAAAACTTAACAAGAATCTGTTATGCCTGTAAAAAATTTGAAACTGGATTGATAAATATTATTGAAGCTTTTCAACTCGCTAAAAAATTTTACAAAGAAGATAGTATTTATTATATCGCCAGTTTATTGAATCTGGCTAATGCTCTTTATATCTATGGATTATATTCAAAAAACAATGGTTTAGATCCAAAAGAGGGTCCTTTAGGAGAGGCAAAAGAAAAATATATAGAAATTCTTGACCTTTCGTTCAAATATGGGCCAGTTAATGGATTACATTGCCTTTATATGGGGACCGTTTTAAACTTAAGCAGATTGTATTTAGATTTCGGTGACCGCATTAAAGGATTGGAGCTGTATAATAATAAAATATCAGTTAATATCAATGATTTACGCTGTCTATACGGTTCAGAATCAGAATCTTTCAATAGTGAATTGAAGAATTACAATGTATTTTTAAGTATTAATAAAAATTCAGTTAACATAAAATTTATTGATTTAATAAAACTCGTAAAAAAAGGTACAAAATCCGATTATTTGAACCTCCATTGCTTTTATGACGAACTTATTAATCAGTACAAGAAAATGCAAAATAATGATGATAAGACACAAAAAATTGATTACTCTAAAAAATATGAAATGTTATACTATTACAAATTTAAGGTGGAACTATTAGCAACAGATCATCTCCCTACTCAAAATTACTTTTTCAGTCTGGCAACATATTTTTAATTTTCTTCAGAAATTTCTGGATTCCTATCAATTAAACTTTTTATAACATTCAATGTCCATTATGGGTGCCAGAACACTAGCAGTGGTTATTCACCCCCGCGGAGCATGCCCGGCCACCGGCCGGTGATGCGGAGCGGCGGGGATCCCACACACACAGCCGGCAGGGGCCGAGACGAAAAGGCAAGGACCCGGCGGGCGTAAAACAATCCAGCTCAGCCGGAGAAAACAAGGCCGGTGTTGCGAAGCTCGCCGGAATCCGAATGGGTTCCGGCATTGAGCATGAACTCGTTTCATGCGAAGCACTTACTCGAAGAGTTAGTGCGAGAGCAAGCAATCCCGGCCGGTACACAAAAAAACGAATTGCCTTTTTTGTGCGCGTATATTCTCAAAGCAATGTTATTTATTAACACTATTTTTAATAAAAATTATATCTTATATTAATTTTCTTAGTTCTTTTTACAATAATTGTTACACATACAACATATTTTAATAATTATTATAAGCCTTTAAAAAAAGACCTGTAATTCTAATAAAATGCATAATCCCTATCCAGGAGATGATGTCAGATATGGAAGAGAAACAGTTGACTCCGATGGAGCGTTATAGGAAAGAAAAAGAAAGGCGTGGAGAAGAAAACTTCGATATATATGTCGCACAACTAAATCACCCCCATTTAACGTACCGTATTAAGGCTGCGGAAGCTCTTGGAAATTTCGGGGATCTGCGTGCTGTAAAACACCTGGAACAGACGCTTAATCCTGAAAATGAATCCGAATATCTATTTATCGCAATAAACTCTCTGGGAAATCTCGGAAATCCCGGATCAGTCCCGCTTTTAGTGCCTTTTCTAAAAAGCGATGATAAATGGTTAAGACTTTGTGCTGTTCGTGCTCTCGGGATGATCGGTGATGACAGAGCGGCATTGCCGGTGATCCCTCTTCTCCAGGATAAAAAGGTGGATGTACGTAAATCTGCTGTTGAATCTCTTGGAAGGATGGGATACATAGAGGCGATGGATTTCATTTCCCCGCTGCTCTCTGATGATGATTCTAGTGTCAGGGAGGTAGTCCGAAATACCTTGTCAGGGCTGGAAAAAGTAAATTCATAACTCAAAAATTTATTCGAATCCATAACTCTAAATGCCTATTCGAATTCAGAGTGATAAAGAATAAACAGGTCGACCGGAAAGAAGCAACAGGGGCTTTACATCCCTCCCGCAGACCTGTTTAGAACCTCTGAAGATGACGATCATGTATTTTTTTTCTGTTGAAGATACGGACTCCACCCTGAGTTTCCTCATTAGTGATCTCAAGATCGGAACCGGATTAGTCTCCACATCAACCATTACATGAACATTCATCCGGGCTCTACGACATTTTTTAAAAGCATCATTTCATTTTTCTTATACATATGCATGGATTCCGATTCGGGCATGAACTCTGTTCAGGGGAGTGAGTATAACAAGCGAGCAATCCCGGCCGGTACAAAAAAAGAGAATTCATTCTTCCCCTCCCCCGGTGAGGAAGTCCGCCGCCCGCTGTGCATCTCCCGCAGCCCGGATGACATCGACGACCGTGCCGTTCCTGATGTGCCGGAGCCATCCCGCGACATAAGCCGCCTGGTTCTCGATGACGGGCATGTCGATTCCGGTCATCGCACACAGGAAGGCAGAACCCATCTCGGCCGTCAGCTCCTCGCGGGAATACCGCTCACTCCCGAACCGGATCGGCCCGGTTATTCCCGGACGCTTCAGGCGGGATTCATGCCCGGTCCAGTGAGTCAGTTCATGGAAGTAGGTCGAGTAGTATTCTTCCGGAGATTCGAACCGCTCCATATCGGGCATGTGGATGATATCCGGAGTCGGGAGATATGCCGGCGGCCCCTGGGTGACTTTCGGAGAGTTCCTTTCGATCACTTCATCGCAGGACGTGATCGCCCGGACCTCGCCGACCTCTTCCTTCTCGATCCCTTCGCACTGCGAGAGGTTGAAGACCCAGTAATACCTGACAAGTGGTTTTTCCCGCTGCGACATCACAAGGACCTCGTCGCCCTGGTCATTCACAATCGGCCTTGCCTCTTCGAAGGACCAGAAGACAACAAGCCCGGATGCCTTCTCGCCTTTCCGGACATACCCGCCGAGCTGCTTGATCTGCCGGTACGTCCCCCACCATTCATGCCCGGAGAGGAGGAGACGGTTAATGCCCCGGTAGGGCCTTCCCGTCAGAACATTGCACGGCGACAGGTTCTTCCACGATTGATGCCAGGGGATAGTTCCGGAGGAAAGAGAGGAGATGATCCTCTCCCGGACCATCTCGTAGACGTTCGCCATCAGCAGACACCCCTTGCCCTTGCGGTGTAGCAGTTGTCATCGGCCTGGGCCCGGCGAACACATTCATCGTATCCGTGCTTCCCGACCTCGTCCCGGTAGTGCTCACGGATGCACTCTCCCCGCCGGTGGAGGTCTTCGGCCTCGTAGAGCATCGAGTGTGCCCTTCGTTCAAGCTCGACTGCACGCTCATCGAGGAGTGCAATGTCTTCAAGTGCATGCAGAGGAATCGCGTCGCTCAGCCGGGACATTTCAGTCCACCTCGGCGGGCAGGTCAGCGAAAAGCTGATATGTTTTCTGGTCGAATTCGATACTTAGCTCGACGAGAGCTATGCGGGCGGCGATCTTTTGCGGGAAGGCCGCCCCGTTTCTGTTCATTATTGTAGTCATTTAGATCTACCTCAGCCGGTGCTTAACCGCGACCGACTGAATGCGGGGGTAAAACGGCAAACGGAGTATGGCTGTCGCTCCCCAGGAGCGACCGGCTTACCCGTTTGACGGAGACCCGCGTTTGCAAGAGGAGGTTTACAGTGCCGTGCAGGGGAGCGACGAAAAGATTTGAGGAGCGGATTCGCACGGCTGTTTGGGCGGTTATTTAGGAATGTCTTCGGGTTCAACTGAAATAATTTTGCAGAAGAATTAACTTCTCCTAGCTCTCAAAAAGCAAATTTTCGGTAAAAATAAAATTGCATATTTTACTTTTTAAAGCATTTTAATCGTGCTATATCCAAAATCAACGACGTAAATATTATTTGAACTATCAACAGCTAAAGCAGAGGGCTCTTTTAATTCTTCTCCGCCACATTCTTTCTTATACATTCTCCAATTTCCGATAAATTCTCCTTCAGAACTAAACTTTTTAATTTGGTTGTTACCAGAATCAATAATATAAATATTATTTAATTTATCAATAGCGATACCTGAAGGATCATTAAATTCTTCTCCACCACATTCTTTCTCATATCCTCTCCACGTATCGATAAATGTTCCTTCAGATGTGAACTTTTGGATTCGATTATTACCAGAATCAGTCACATAAACATTACCAAAACTGTCGATTGCAATATCTTTTGGATATTTAAATTGGTTTTCCCCTGAACCCTCAGAACCCCATTTAGTGATAAAAGTTCCCCCAGGAGTAAACTTTTGAATACGATGTACTGAATGATCGACAATATAAAAATTCCCCAATTTATCAAACGAAATAGCTGAGGGATATGAGAATAATCCGTCATTGACCAGATCGTCTATTTCATAAGTTACAATGTAATTAATATCAAATATTTTAATTTCTGAGCCGATTGAGTCTATAAATTCACCCTTTGATGAAAATACTTGAATTCGGTGATTGCTACTATCAACAACATAAATATTTCCAGTGTTATTAACAGCAATACCTTTTGGTTGATGAAACATCCCAGAAGATTCTCCCCCCAAACCCCACTTAAGGACGAAGTTCATATCAGGTGAGAATTTCTGAATACGATTATTTCCAGTATCAGAAATATAGATATCTCCTGATCCATCAACTGCTATGCCCTCTGGACAATTTAATTCTCCACTAACATTCTCATAGGAGGTCCATTCTGTTATGAATTTGCCTTCTTGAGTAAATTTTTGGATACGTCTATTGTTGACATCTGCAACATAAGTATTTCCAGATTTGTCAATTGTAATAGCTTTTGGATTTTTAAATTCACCTTCATTGGATCCATATGTACCCCATTTAAGAATAAACTTGAAGTTAGGAGTTAACTTTTGAATACGGTGATTCTCCGAATCTACAATATAAAAATTGTTCTTTTTATCTATAACAATGCCTTTAGGGTGATTAAATTCTCCATCACCTGTTCCATAAGAACCATAGCTCGCTATTAATTTTAATTGTTTCTCAAATAATCCACTAAGTTTATATTTTAAAATGCGATGGTTCCCGGAATCTACAACAAAAATATTACCAGAGGAATTTACAGCAATATCAAAAGGTTGATTAAATCTTGTTTCCCCGGGGTATGGGTATGGTTCTCCAAATGATGTTGCTAAAGTTAACCCATTAGAATCGAATACATGTATTCTGCTATTTTCAGTATCAGCAATATAGAATTTTCCTGATTTTACTACTATTCCGCCTGCTTTACCAATACTACCTTCAGTATATCCACCAACTGAATATGAACAAGCAACAATCTTCCAATTCCCTTGAAGATCAACTTTAATAATATTACCAGACCAGAGATCAGATACATATGTATTACCATAAGGTTCAACATAAATTGCGCCTAATTGTTCGCTGTTTGAAAAAATAGCCCCTCGCAATTCAATTTTTTGTACATTTTTATCTTTGGAAGGAATTTTTATTATATAGCTTTTAGATCTATCTGTAACATAGATATTTTCGAAGTCATCTACTCCAATATCGAAAGGAATAAATATTTCATTTATCATCATGCAGTTTCCATACCTATAAGTGTAATTAGAATGTTTCAAAATATATATGATTTTTTATATTATGTAGAACAGTAAGCCATATAAAAAATATATTTTTCCTGTTTTATTCTTTAATTAAAGACAAATCATGCAATCCCAAGATCCTTTTTCAGTTTTTCAAGAAGCATACTATAGTCATCACTCCCTTTTGCTTCATTTATTGACTCTTCAACATCGATTGCCTCTTCCTGGTTGAGCACCATCGAACAATTTGTACAATAGAGGGCCGAACTTGGATTACTTGTTTTACACCGGGGACAAATAACAGGCTCAAGAGTTTTTTCCTGTTTCTGATCCTCGTCAATGAGACCGGCGTTCTCAAGCATCTTCCTCTCGATATCCCCGCCCGACAAGTGAACATAAACTTCAGGCATGTTGGAATTCTTCTCCCATCCGGCAAAAACACGGAGCTCCATTTCGGAAAGTCCACGCTTCCCGCCTTCGTTCTTCACAAGATCCGTTAATCTTGCATGACGGATGGCATGAGGATGAATCCTTTTGTGGACGTTCGCCCTTTGCGCAACTCTCTTCAGCATGTTCTGAATAGTATGAAGATTGAGCCTTTTGTTCCCGTTCCCATATCTGGTGAATGTGGTGAATAAGGGTGCATCCGATCGATCTCTTAAGGGATGTACATTAATCCATGCCTGGAGGTCCGGAACAGAAGATATCAGCCTAAGCCTCCTCATCCCAGTCTTGCCCTTTACAATAACCACAGCACCGTACCTGTCAAATTCTATGTGCCCGATGTTGAGGGATACGATTTCCCCGATGCGGGCCCCGGTATCCCAAAGTAACATTATAATTGCCCGGTCCCTCTGCCGGTCGCAGGCATTCACGAGTTTTTCAATATCGTATCTGGTTAGGAGCTGATCGGTTGGAAGACTTGATCGGACACGCTTTATCTTTACATTTTCAAACATTGCCTCTTCGGTTTCTTTTCCGAGAAGCCATCTGAAAAAAAGTTTGATCTCAAGGATCTCCCCGTTCACAGTAACCTGGCTGCACTCTTTTCTACGTTTGATAAAATAATTCTCAACGTCATCCTGAGTAACCTGCTTTGAATCCTTGAATCCGTTTGAGATGAGGAAATTATAGTTCCTCCAGACCTTTGTCTGAATTGTCTGTTCAGATAACTGCTTTAATTCGAGATGCTTTACATAGCTTTCAAGATATTTTATATTGGCCTCGTCGATAGATGGCAGCTTTTCAAAATATGAGTCCATTATGTTACACCTCCACGACACGGGTTTTAAGTGAAACCTGTGCCAAGTGGATGTAAGAGACTTAAGATCCAGTCATGTAGATGTTCGTGGGTTCGAATCCCATCCCTCGCACTTTTATTTAAAATACACTTATTTAAAATACACTTCTTACCACAGGACAATCAGGATACCCAATACTATCATCATGATAATATTTCTCAATATGATCGATAAAACCTGAATCTCCGCACCTGTCTTAGGCCCGAAGATAGCGGCATAAGATGAACCGTAAAACCTTATTCCCCTTGTAACGCTGGTCAGTATATTTCCGGCGATAAGCGTGATGATTATCTCTTCGGACGACAACGTTCCCGATGCCATCAGTCCCGATGCAACACTCGCCCCTGCGATGAAAGATCCGAATTGTGCCGCAATAATGGCAAATCCTGCAGGGGGAATAGGGAAGTACCTGCCCAAAGCTTGAATATTTTCGGCAATTATATCGAATGCACCCGTATTGATCAATGCAGCAACGAAAATAAGCACAGGTATGCTGATCTTCAGGATATGAACAAGAGGTTTCACAGATGAATGAAGTGCATTCTTTACATGCCGGGCAAATCTAAGCCTCACTTTTTCCTCGACATAACAGATCTCGTAATCCCGCGGTCTCAGCAGAAACCTGCCGGAAATAATCAGGATGAAAGTTTTTATGAAACCGACAAGAGTCAGAATTAAAAAATATACCAGCCCCGTTAATCCAAGAAGCGGAATATAAACCGGAAGAAGATATCGCCAGTGCATTACAATATTCGGAAAAGAATTCATCAGTGCTGCAAGCACCATTTCCTTATGGCTGATAATCCCTTCACGCTCGTATTTTACAAGCATCGCATTGGCAGCCTTAGGAGAGACAAAAGCCATCATGAAAGATATCCCGCAGTCAGGGTGGAGGTTGGCATAATCGGTTATCGGTCTTGAAAAACGTGACAATTTATCCGTAATATTAAAAGAAATTATCAATTCGGCAATAAACACACCCACGGCCATCATCGGAACAGAAGCCAGTATCAGGTCCAAGGAAAGAACCAGTGTATCGATAGTGAATTGATAAAGATCGATCATCTAAAAAAACTCCACATCAGATACTGAAACCAACATATGTGTAACTGAGTGCTACTACTTTAGAGCTTTCATCTTACTTTATTTGCGAAAATAATAGTTATTTACACCAATTTTAATTAATCACCGACTTCGCCGTGACCTGAAAATTTTTACCGGATATACCTGAATAAATTAATTTTGAACTCCCAATATCTTTTTAATTCACCCCGCAATATTCTCTAATACCGTGGTGAAAACTTGACTCCCGAGATCCTCCTAGTGCTGGCAGTCCTTTTGGCAGCGATCATCCTCTTTGTCACTGGCAAATTCAGGAATGACATCAATGCTGTCATAATAATGCTGACCGTAGGCATTCTCGGCCTTGTCAGTCCGCTCGATACAATTTCCGGGTTCGGGAGCAACGCGGTCATCTCGATAATAGGAGTAATGATCCTCGGCTACGGGATCGATCGCACCGGCATAATGGTCGTGATTGCACGAAGAATTATGGAGATCGGGGAATCCAGTGAAAGGAAGATTACGACAATAATTTCATCCGTGCTCGGACTGGTCTCCGCCTTCATGCAGGACCTCGGCTCGGTCGCACTATTCCTCCCTGCCGTCCTGAGAATATCCCGGAAGAGCAAAATTCCCAAATCACGGCTCATAATGCCAATGGGAATTGCGGCAATACTCGGGGGAACCCTGACGATGGTCGGGTCATCACCACTTATACTGTTAAACGACCTGCTTGAGCAGGATGCCCTTGATCCGTTCGGGTTCTTTGCAGTAACACCGATCGGTGCTGCACTCCTTCTTTCCGGGGTCCTGTATTTCATGCTCCTCGGCAGGTACATTCTCCCTTCGAAAGACGAAGCAGAGGAATCGCAGAGACCGCAGGAGGAGCTGATCGAATCGTGGAACCTCCCGGGGAGCATGCACCACTACCGGGTCCCGGAAGGATCGCCATTAAACGGAATGAAAAGGGAGGAGGCAAACCTGAAAAAAGGGTACTCTCTCTATCTCCTTGCCATCACGGAAGGCGATGACGTAATATACGGTCCGTGGAGGTACACCGTCTTTTCCGCAGGAGAGATCCTGACACTCCTCGGAAATTTTGAGGATGCGGAAAGATTTGCGAAGGATTATGCCCTTGAAAGATATGAAGACCAGCAGGAATTAACCGAAAAGGTAGGTGACGAAAATGCAGGATTTGCCGAGATAATACTCAAACCACGCTCGAAACTGATCGGCAAAACCATAAGGGAGATCGCATTCAGGAAGAACTACAGCCTCGAGATAATAATCCTGCTCAGCGGAAACAACCCTAAAAGAGACGACTTTTCCGACACCCCGCTAAAGACCGGGGACACCATCGTAGTATACGGTCCGTGGAACAGGATCGAGGCGATTGGCAGGGACCCGAACTTCGTCCTTCTAACACCCGTTGAAGAGAAAGAGATGAAAACCGGAAAAGGTGCTGTTGCAGTAGGGTGCTTTGCAGGAGGGATAATGCTCTCGTTCGCCGGCCTTCCCATATCGGTTGGCCTTCTTACAGGTGCAATCGCAATGGTCCTCCTCGGGGTAATCGATATGGACGAGGCATATCATGCAGTGGACTGGAAGACTGTTTTTCTGCTTGCAGGACTTATCCCGCTCGGCCTCGCAATGGACCAGACCGGAACCGCCGCATACATTGCAGACTTCATCATCCAGTTTGCAGGGCAGAGCCACCCCATTTTGCTCATGTTTGCAATCGCAATCCTCACGACATTCTTTAGTCTGTTTATGTCAAATGCCGCTGCAACAGTTCTCCTTGTTCCGCTCGTGATATTTATAGGAAGTTCAACCGGACTCGACCCCCGCGGACTTGCACTGCTCGTAGCCGTATGCGCATCTAATTCGTTCATTCTTCCGACTCACCAGGTAAACGCATTCCTCATGAACCAGGGCGGATACAGAAATTCGGACTATATTAAAGCCGGAGGGGGAATGACCGTCCTGTTCCTTGTTGTGGCAGTGGGAATGGTTTATATAATGTTTGCATAATATCTGCAACTATTAAAGGAGGGCCTTGTATACATGCTTCTGAGACACTTTTATGTAGAGAAAATCGCTCACAGTTCTTACCTTATCGGCGGAAACAAAACATGTGCAATCGTTGATCCGGCACGCGACGTCGAAAGGTATATCGATGCAGCGAAGGAAGAAGAACTTGAGATAACCCACGTACTCGAAACGCATCTCCACGCCGACTTCATCTCGGGTCACATCGATCTTGCGGAGAAGACCGGCGCAACAATATATGCCCCGAAGAACGGGAACTGCGAGTTCGAACACGTCGCCGTCGGTGAAGGCTCCACGTTCTCTATAGAAGACATCGAATTTCATGTCCTCGATACGCCCGGACACACGCCCGACTGCCTCGTATACCTTGTAAAGGATCTGTCGAGGGGAGACGAACCAGTGCTGGCATTCACCGGCGACACCCTGTTCGTCGGGGACGTAGGAAGACCCGACCTCTTCCCCGGTCGGGCGGAGGAGCTTGCCGGAAAACTCTACGATAACATAAACAACAAAATTGCAAAGATCCCGGGACACTGTATTGTCCTGCCTGCACACGGTGCAGGCTCCCTGTGCGGGAAGGCAATAGGAACGATGAAACTCTCGACAATCGGATATGAACTGAAATACAACAGGGAGATCCTGATAAAAGATAAAAAAGATTTCATAAGATCGCTTACAGTCGGAATGCCCCCGGCGCCGGATCATTTCGGCAGATGCAGCGAGATTAACAGAAAAGGGCCTGCCCCTGTTGAATCTCTCCCGGAGATCGTGCCGATGAAGCCCCCCGAATTCAGGGAGAAGATGAACGACGGAAAGACCATCGTCGTGAACACAAGGGACTATGCAGCATTCGGCGGCCACCACATCCCAGTAAGCTGGCACATAGATATGAGCGGAAACTTTTCGACATTTGCCGGCTGGGTCCTTCCCCCTGAAAAAGACATTCTCCTTGTAACGGACAATCCGCAGCAGGCGCAGGATGCTGTAATTATGCTCAGGAGAGTTGGGCTGGATCACGCCGTAGGGTACCTGGAGGGGGGAACTCATGCCTGGGTTGCGGCAGGTTACGAGACCGAACATGTCCCACAGCTGTCCGCAAAAGAGGTTCATGAAAAACTAAACGGCGGCGGGTACACTCTCCTGGACGTAAGAACTGAGGATGAATACAGGGTTAAGCACGTTCCCGGCGCAGTAAATATGCTGGCAATGGATCTCAGGACGAGGTACAAAGAACTCGATCCCGAAGAGCCTTTAATTGCAATGTGCCGGACCGGCCGACGGTCGAGCCTCGCATGCAGCATCTTAAAGCAGTATAATTTCAGGAATATCTGCAATGCATCAGGCGGAATTACCGGATACATTGCGGCAGGCTATCTTAAATGAGGTGATGAAATGGAGTGGACACCATATCTCGCGGGAATCGGCATCGGAATACTTAGCTGGATTGCATTTCTGTTATCGGACAAGCCGCTCGGGTGCTCGACAGCCTTCTCGAATACAAGCGGAATGATCGAGAGACTGTTCAGGGGCAAAAAAACAGAGGATAAGGAGTATTACCAAAAATACAAGCTGGGAATTGACTGGCAGTGGATGCTTGTCCTCGGAATAATTATCGGTGTATTCATTACGTCGGTTCTCACGGGGGGGTTCGCAATCGAATGGGTGCCCGATACTTTCGCAGAGAAATTCGGCTATAACCCCCTGTTGAGATGGGTCTTCGCCATAGTGGGAGGAATCGTCATGGGCCTTGGGGCTCGATGGGCCGGCGGTTGCACAAGCGGGCACGGGATAAGCGGGGCATTGCAGCTTGCAATATCCAGCTGGATTGCCGTGATAATGTTCTTCATAGCGGGAATCGCCACTGCGATGCTGATATACGGAGTATTGTGAGGTGGAAAGAATGCTGACGGAAACAAGGAAGAATAAAAGACTCCAGCTTCTCATAGGATTAATAATAGGATTGCTTTTCGGTCTCTTTCTCTATATAGGAGGAGTTACCGAGTACGATGTCATTATCGGACAGCTTCTTCTGACAGACTTCACAGTCTTAAAAGTAATTATGACGGCCATCGTCGTCGGTATGCCTGGCATCTATATAATGAAAGGAAGAGGCCTTGTCAGTCTCCACGTCAGGAAGGGATCAGTAGGATCGACTGTCATCGGGGGACTGATATTCGGAATAGGGTTCGCCATCTTGGGATATTGCCCCGGAACGGTAGCAGGTGCAGCTGGCCATGGATCTATGGATGCACTCTTCGGCGGAATCGTTGGTATATTGATCGGGACCTGGATCTTTGGATCGCTGTATCCCGCCCTGAATAAAAAAATACTCAACAGGGGAGAGTTCAGGCATATGACGATCCCTGAAAAATTCGGGGTGAACCCGTGGTTCGTTGTCATTCCGGCCGTGATCTTTATTGTGCTGGTACTCGCCGGCCTGGAGTATACAGGCTATTAATATTAGTGTACCGTGTACATCGTGCTTCCACCCGGCGGTACCAATAATAAATATTTATTACAACCTCCAATTGGTTTTTATGTCACTAGTGTGGTTCGAGGAACTGATTCACCTGCTGGTTCTGTTTTTTGAATTCGTCGGAGGGCTACTGATAATATACGGCGGAATAGTTGCTACCGCAAAGGTTCTCCTGCTGGAAATTGCAAAAAAATCATATTCATACAACAGGATTCGTCTTGAACTAACAGGAAAGATAGTATTCGGTCTGGAATTCCTGATTGCGGCTGACATTCTTGCAACTATAATCTCTCCTTCGCAGGAAGAGCTTATCATGCTTGCAGTGGTCGTGATTATAAGGACGATACTTGGCTACTTCCTTGAAAAAGAGGCAAAAGAGTTCCAGATTGAATAAAATTTCTTGGTAGACCACTAAATAGAAGACTTTGAATAATGAGTGGCGAGACGAAGAATTAGAAAATTTTAATTTATCATTTGAATGATATCACCGGGGAATTATTTTACAACAGGACCTTTTTCGGTTCACCATTTGATGAAATAAAACAAACAAAATATTGCTGGTTTTTACAAATTAATTCCTCTCCTCAATGCTCTATTAATAAAACTTTTAAATGATATATTCGTAAAGTATAGTGATTGATATTGGAGGGATCCAATACTGTCGCTTAGCGGAAAGCAAACAAAATAATTCATAAATTGGAGGAAAATTGTATGAAGTTGAATAAAGAGGAAGCATTCACCGGTCTAGAGGCTGCAATTGTGCTTATCGCATTCGTTGTTGTAGCGGCGGTATTCTCATATGTCGTACTCGGAGCCGGTTTCTTCACGACACAGAAGGCACAGGAAGTTGTCTATACCAGTGTCGATCAGGCAAGTTCGAGTATCGAGATACTTGGAGATGTATATGGACTCGGAGACAGTGTTGGCCCTACGTACATTGACAAGGTAAGGTTTACTGTAGGTCTTACAGCAGGCGGATCGCCTGTAGATTTCTCGCAGACTACACTGACATACAGTGACAGCACTAACGTTTCCAGACTTGACAGGCAAGGCACTACACTTGTAGTCGAAGCTGATGTTCTTTCCGGACAATGGGGAGTTATCAGAATGGCAAACAACGACAGTAATGACCTGCTTCTTGAAAACCAGGAGCAGTTTACAATCCTTGTCGACCCAATAGATCAGATCGATGCAAATCAGGACTTCGAGATCCAGGTACGCCCCGCGGTAGGTACGGCATATGCGATAGAAAGGTCTGCACCTGCAAGGATTACGGGTGTAAACACCTTATACTGAGGAGATGATGGAAATGAAGATGTTTAAATCAGAAGAAGGATTCACAGGTCTTGAAGCAGCTATTGTGCTTATCGCATTCGTTGTTGTAGCGGCAGTATTCTCATACGTAGTGCTCGGAGCCGGTTTCTTCACCACACAGAAGGCACAGGAGACCGTATATTCAAGTGTCGACATGGCATCATCGAGTATCGAAGTTCTTGGTGATATCTACGGATGGGGAGATAATGAAAGTACCGCGATTGATGGTGTCCAATTCGTTGTAGGGCTGACAGCCGGAGGAAGTTCGGTAGACTTTGCCCAGACTACCCTAGTATTCACAAACACATCGGAGATAGTTGATCTTGAGAGGGACGCAGCTATAACAAGCAGTTCATCAAGCGTAGTAAACACATCTGCAAAAGGTGATCTTGTCGCCGATACATGGTATATCACAGACATCCAGAACAACGAAAGTGGAGATGGCGGAGCACTCCTTGAAAACCAGGAACAGTTTACAATCTTCGCAAAACTTGGAAAAGCAGTTGTAACTCCAAATGAAGCATTCACGATAGAGATTAAGCCGCCCACAGGTGCATCATACGCAATAAACAGGAAGGGCCCTGCAAGAATCACTAACGTGAGTATTCTCTACTAAAAATCTTTTTTTGACGGAGGGAGAGGAGATTATGCAGGGGTATCGCTCTTACGACGCCTTTACAGGTCTTGAAGCCGCTATTGTTCTCATCGCTTTCGTCGTAGTAGCAGCACTATTCTCCTATGTTGTTTTAGGAGCAGGATTCTTTACTACACAAAAAGCGCAGGAGACTGTCTATTCCAGCGTCGGCATGGCTTCATCCAGTATGGAAATACTCGGAGATATTTACGGGAACAGTACCGGAGACGGTGGTGTAAATGCCGAAATAGATGGAGTTATGTTTGTCACAGGGCTTACAGCAGGCGGAAGTTCCATAGACTTCTCAAGGACCACGATCACTTATTCGAATAAGGATAACGTAACATTAGTTCAACGCTCATCATCGATCAACAGTACATCACCAAATGTAGTAGTGGACAAATCAACAGTCGGACAGAACGAATGGGCGATTGTTGACATTCAGAACGATGACAGTGACAAAGGTGCACTTCTTGAAAATCAGGAACAGTTCACAATATATGTTAAACTGGATACTCCAAATTATATCAGCAAAAACGAGGATTTCAGTATTGAAATCCGACCTGATCAAGGTGCGGCATACTCTATAAAAAGGACTGCACCGGCAAGGGTCTACAAAATGAATGTACTGTATTGAGGTAAACACCTCAATGCTGAACTACTTTTTTATTTCAAACATAGAGTTAACAGGAAATATTTCCCCAATAAAAGCATAGTCATATGCAATATTTTTCATAGATAACACTACAGTAAAAAAAGACTTTTAAATAGTAAATATTAAATGATTAGTAACTATGGCAGTTAATCAGTCGCAGGTAGATCATATATTATCAACCGCATCTGCTGATGATCCGGAAGTTAAACTTCAAAACCTTCAGGATGAAGTTGATCTCCTAAAAAAATCCGTAAAAAAACTCCTCATCGACTTACGTGAAAGGATGAACGAAATGGATAACCCTTTCATTGTGGCGCCTAATCTTCCCCCATTAGCCGAACTGCCTGAAAAAAAGGTTGAAGAACTTCCTGAACCATTTGAAGAAGAAAAAGGAGACCCTGATATTAAAGAAATAACGGATATCAAATCAGCAGACACCGAATCCGCTTTGGAAGCAAAGGAAGAGATCCTTTCAAACCTCCATGAGAGATTTGAAGATATAAGGACAATGGCCCAGCCGGTACCGGCTGGAACAAACCCGGCCGAGAGACCCAGGCTGCAAAAATTACACCAATTGTTCGAGTGGATCTCCAGGATGGTAAAGAAATACGGCCATGACCGCCTGGAGATCATGACAGGAACTTATCATGAAATGGGATATATCAGCGATGATGCCTATAGGCAGATAAATGAAATAGCCAGATTAATGCCGGAATCCATCGGGGAGTTTCATGAAATCAGTTCAGAGGAGTTTGTATCCGAGCTTTACCTTCTAAACAGAATATTAATACCTGAGGATTCCTCACTGGACAGGGAGATGATAGAAGTAATAATGGAGAAGAAAGAAACTGAAGTAATTGAGACAAAGAAGGAATCAAAAGATGATTCCGGATATGAAGAGGACTGGATTGAACTCCTTGAGAAGGTTTGAAGTGTTTTTAAATGTCCAGTGAAACATTTGCGACGGCAATATTCCTGATTACAGCCATAGTTGCAGCAGCTGTATTAATAAATGCTTTTTTCCCGATAATTTACCAGGCCTCATCTACATTCTCCGAATCATCCCAATCTGCTGACGAACGCTTGCGTACAGAGGTCAAAGTAATCAATACATATGCAAACCATTCATCGGATCCAAATGCGGAAGTCTGGATCAAAAATATAGGATCTGCGAGGATTGCAAAGAACGACATCGATGTATCCGACGTATTCTTTGGCCAGGAGGGTGATTTCGAGTATCTCTTACTTGATCTTTCGGGAACTGTCGATGACGGAGAATGGAGTTACACCGTTCTGGAAGATACTGTCAATGACTACTGGGACCCCAGGGAAACTCTGCGGATTGATATAAACAGCAACAAAATTCCAGGCACCAGTGGCCAGTATGTCTATTTCCAGTTTGTACTCCCTTCCGGCGTATCGGTAGCTAAAACATTTACAACGAGTGGTTAATGTGGCCAGTGCGTCTTTAGTTGCAACAGCCTTTGCTTTGATAATGCTGATAATAACAGCATATTTTCTGGTAGGGGTCGTATTAACGACAGCCGAGGTTGTATCAACCGCACAGGCGGATCAGATTAACCAACAGGAAGAAAGGGTCAGGACCGCTATAAATATCAATAACACCTCAATCGAGTCAGGATCAATAATATACGCAGAAATCGAAAATATGGGGAGTGTTGTCATATCAGACATTAAATATATGGATGTCTATACAATTAATGGTAAGTCCTCTCCAATATATTATTCTCAGGGTACAGGGACAGGTACCTGGAGTAAAATATCAATAGAACCGGATATTATTAATCCGGGACAATGGGATCCGAAAGAAGTAATGAACATTTCAGTAACCTACCCCGGAAGTGATCCCCCTGTCTGGATCCAGGTGACAACGCCGAACGGGATATCGGATTCAACATATATATAAAAGGTGATCATATTGGGAGATTCAGAAAAAAAATCGCTGGGTGACCTCCTTGGCGGAGAGGAAAGGGAGATCCTCTCTACAGGAAACCCCGAGATCGACAAAAAACTTGCAGACGGTTTGCCCCTTCAGTCCCTGACATTAATTGAAGGAGAGAATGATACCGGCAAGAGTGTCATAACGCAACAGATTATCTGGGGAGCCATGAAAGCCAGCCTGAATGTCGATCTTTATACATCTGAAAATACCTCAAAAAGTTTCCTGAACCAGATGCAATCAATGAGTCTGGACATCTCCGATTATTATGCCTGGGGTTATCTCAAGATCTATCCTATGCATACGATAGGTTTTGAATGGGGGGAGGATGAGATGAGCGGAATCCTGAAAAGGATCATTGCCAAAATCAGAAATAGCGACGCTGATGTCATAGTAGTCGATTCATTAACGCTTCTGACAGAATCCACATCCCAGACCGACCTTCTGGCCTTCCTTACAAGTTGCAAAAACCTTGTAGACCATGGAAAGACAATTCTGATTACTCTTCATACATATGCATTCGAAGAGGATACACTTGTCCGTATAAGATCAATCTGCGATGCACATTTATTCATGAAAAAGGCCCTTGTCGGAGATAAATATGTCATGGTTATGGAAGTCGTAAAGGTCAGGGGTGCACGGAAAACCACAGGCAATCTGGTTTCATTCGAGGTGCATCCCGGATACGGAATGAAGATTATTCCGATCTCCAGCGCGAGAGTCTGAAGATTAAAGGGGATTTAACAGATGGGTGCTCTAAGTGCAAATATAAACCTGCCATTCCAGCCTGAAGAAGTAGACGAGGAAGAGGATATCTATTCCAACTATGAATCTTCCTCTCTTTTCAGGATGCTTCCTGCAAATGCCAAGGAGTACGTAGCAAAAAGCCCCCATCTTCTCGAATATCTCCAGATGTTTCCTGTGAACCTTTATGGGATTCCCCTCTTCTTCTCCGAATTAAAGAGAGAAGTAAAAAGCATGGAAAACCCGAACATCATCTACCCCGTTGATGAATTCACCTTTATTCATATCTTCCCCGATCAGGACGATGTCAGAAACTTTTACATTCCAATTGAACCGTCCTTCATGCATACTGTAGCAGAAGCAATGCCGATAATCGAGAAAAAGATGGTTGACATTATTGATGCTCTCGAAGAGGACCCTGTTACCGAAGAAGAAAGAACTGAGGTACTGAAGAAGGTTTTAAAGGAAATAATTTATGTTAAAAAACCGGACGAGTCCTTGGACGATATAACCGCTCTTGAAGGAGGAGATACCGGAGTCAAAGACAAAATCGTCAAATTTTTAAATACCGATTTTTCAGCCAAAACCGATAAAAAAAACCTTGAAAAACATAACGTCAAAGAAACTCCCGATGGGAAAGTGATCCTGACGCTGGCAGAATACAGGTCCATAGAGTATCTCCTGATTCGTGATAAAATCGATATGGGAATTTTGAAGCCATTTCTATCCGACCCCTATATTGAAGATATTACCTGTGATGGTGTCGGGCCGATATTTATAGAGCACAAGATCTTCAAAGGACTTAAATCCGTTGTTGAATTTACCAATTCGGATGAGATCGATGATTTTGTAATAAAGATGGCCGAACGAATCAAAAGGCCGATAACATACAGGAATCCTATTGTCGACGCCACCCTCCCTGACGGCTCGCGTATCAACATAGTCTACGGTACCGAGGTCTCAAAGCACGGCAGTAATTTTACGATTCGTAAATTTGCAGAAGAGCCTGCAAGTATTCTCCAGTTGATCGAATGGAAGACGACCGACTATATGGTTGCCGGCTACCTGTGGATGTGCATCGAGTTCGGAATGTCGCTATTCATGAGCGGTGAGACTGCGAGCGGAAAAACGACAAGTCTCAACGCACTTACGGCATTCATTGCCCCTGAAAGCAAGATCGTTACAATTGAGGATACCCCTGAACTTACCGTACCTCATAAAAACTGGACAAGACAGGTCTCCAAAGGGAAAGGAAAAGGTGAAGGAGGAGAGGGAGAAGTCACGATGTTCGACCTTCTTCGTGCCGCTCTTCGTCAGAGGCCGAACTATATCCTTGTCGGAGAAATTCGTGGTTCGGAAGGAGCGGTCGCATTCGGAGCAATGCAGACCGGCCACCCTGTCATGAGCACTTTCCACGCGGCATCCGTCGAAAAACTGATACAGCGTCTCTGCAGTGATCCGATCAATATTCCAATGACGCACGTAGACAACCTAAACCTTGTCATTATCCAGAGTGCCGTTACAAGGCCGAACGGTGATAAAGTCAGGAGGATGCTCAGCATCAACGAACTGGTAGGCTACGATCCGGATACGAAAGGGTTTTCATTCATCGCCATGTTTGTCTGGAACCCGACAACCGACGAATTTGAATTCCCGGGGAAAGGGAGCAGCTACCTGCTGGAGAACAAGATCGCCACGATGCTCGGTGTACCTGAACACAAAAGGTCCGAGATCTATTTCGAAGTAGAGAAAAGGGCACGAGTCCTCCAGAGACTGCATAAGGCAGGATATGTCGGTTTTTGGGATCTGTATCATATGATGACAAAAGTCAAAAAGCAGGGCCTCCTGAAGATCGATATTTAGGCAGCAAACATGTTCGAAAGCACTATAGAGAATCTCAGGGAAAAGAACGGGGGAAAACTGCCATTTGAAGATACTTTGGGAGATCTGTTCAAAAAAATAAACGATATCAGAGATAACAAGAAAATGGGAAATGATCTCCTTTTCATGATCACTTATATGGCATCGATTATTCATGCCAATGTTTCAAGACCGGAGATTTTTGCATATACTGCCGAAAGAAAAGAATACCTGCCCTCAAAAGCTATGAAAAGAGTGGAGTGTTTTGTCAAGAGGTGGAATTACAGTTATGCCGAAGCACTCCTTCTCGTAGCAGATCGCGTAAGAAATAAGATGCTCGAGAGCCTGTTCAACAGGTTCGGAAACTCCATCGAATCGGGTGTTCCTGATGAAGAATTCCTTACTTCGGAGCTTGGGACTGTCAGAAATGTCTATAGGAACCATTTCGAACAGGGTATCGAGATGCTGAAAAAATGGGGCGACGCATATATCGCACTTATGCTTTCTGCAACCATTGTAAGCATTATTATCATGGTCTCGGTTGCGATCTACGCCCCCGACGATCTCGAATCAACCCTCAACTCATCTTATTTCCTGACAATAGGGGTCTCCGCCTTCGGCCTGATTACAATGTATAAATCAATCCCCGACGATCAGAAAGCACACGGACTTGAAGACGGCGGCAGTTATGAACAGAACCTGATCGCAAAATTCGAACGGATTATTATCCCTGTAACTCTCCTGATTTCAATTATAATGCTTTTCCTTGGTATCAATTTTGGTGTTATCTGCATCCTAGTTGGGCTTATGCTCGGACCGATTGGTTACCTTGGATTTAAAGACGATCAAAATATCATAGCAAGGGATGAAGATTTCACTGTATTCATCAGGGGGTTGGGAGCAATCATGGGGGGTATGGGCATGACTGTAGGACCTGCTATGTCAGAGGTCGACAGGAAATCACTTTCTGTACTCGGACCGTTTATAGACGGAGTTTATTCAAAACTCAACCTTGGTCTTGATGAAAAACTCGTATGGACCAGATTTATAAAAGACTGTGGAAGCAACCTGATCTATAAATATCTGGGAATCTTTCGCGATTCGGTAGATCTTGGTGCGGGACCTTCGGAGGTATCACAGATCGTAAGCGGATCGATGCTCGAACAAACACTCCTAAGGCAGAAACGTGAGATGCTCGCCACGAGCTTTATTGTTCTGCTCATACCCATGCATATAGCGATGATTGCCATCTTCACTTTCCTGTACAGCATCCTCATTACTATGTCACGTGCAATCACGAGCGTTATGACAACATTTACTGATACTGCTGCCGCCCTGAGTTCGTCCACATCCTCCCTGGGAGGATCAATGGTCAGTTCTATAAACATCTTTACTAATTTTCCCGAAGATAAAATGCAGACTTTCCTGATAATTAGTATAATGATTATCACCATAGCAAACATTCTTGCAGGAAAAATCGTTAAAGGAGGTCACCGATCAATGCTGTACTTTTTCGGAAGCATTTTAATTGGTCTGACGGGAATAATATATATAGTAACTCCGGTAATAGTAGCGGCTTTATTTACAATCCCAGGATTTGAGGCGATTTAATGGTTTCTATGAACGACTCCACAAGAAGACTGATAATGATGCTGACCATAATTTTTGCAGGGACAGCAGTAACATTTCTTGAATTAAGCCCAATCCTCGTATTCCTGATATCCATTATAATCGGGGTTGTGATGCTCTTCGGACTTAATATCCTATCCTTTGAAGAACTGAAAGAGGATATTTTATCATTCAAAGAAAGACTCAATCAACCTATATCCCTTAAAAAATCCAAAACCGATAAAAAAACCGGAGATCTGAAAAGTAGTCCAAAGAAAAAGAAGGAAACTGATACAAAAAGCAATAAAGATAAGAAAAAAAGAGAGATTCCTTTCTCCGGCCTTATTGAAAAACTGCCATTTAAAAAAGAGAAGAAGGAAAAATCCGAAGGAACTCCGGATAAAAAATCCCCATTCTCAGGACTGTTTTCCAAAATAAAATCAAAAGACGGCAAGGATGATAAAACCAAAAAAATTGATGAACTGCTTGATAAAACGATAAACGAACCTGTAGTCGGGCCTGGCAAAACAGAAGATTCTGCCGTAGCGGCGGCTGAAGTAGGCGAGGATGATTTTTCTGATTTCGACGATCTGGACCTGGGGCTTGAAGATGAAGATTCGGATTTCGGATTAGGAGATGGGGGCGAGATCCCGGAACCTGAAAGCAAAAGTGCTTCGGCTGCTGCAGGCATGGAGGAGGACATACCCGACTCGGCAATCGCCGAAATTCTTGCCAAGGAAGGTATAGAATTCGATCTCGAATCAGATGACGAATTCCCTGAACTTTCTGGGGATGAAGATAGCGCAGAACCTGATAAGGAGAGCGGCAGGAAGGGATTGAGTGATTTCGACGAACTTGACAGTGATGTTTCAGGACTTGATCTTGAAGACGAGGAGATGGATGAATTCGATCAGATTGACCTCGACGAAATAGAGCCCGAAGAGGATCTGGATTTCGAAGAGGAGGAGGATTCTATAGAGATCGGAGATTCAGAGGAAGAAACACAGGAAGTAGTAGTTGCTCCCCCGGAAGAATCGGACGATCTATTCGCCGCTCCGCCTAAGGAATGGTCGCAAACCAAACAGGGTGCGGGTTCTGAAGAATTACCTGTAGACGAACCATTATCACTCTCCTTTGGCAGCGGAGGAGGTGGACTGGATGATGACGATCTCTTCGCAATGCTCAAGGCTGATACGAAAAAAGCGGTTGTCGTTCAGGAACTCAGTCTTGTCAGGGATTTAAAGGATACTAATGTAGACAGCACAGAACTGGTAGATGAACTGCAATCTGTACTCTACGGTCTGGGAGTAAAGGTTGAAAAGATTGATGGTGAAGGAAATTCAAAACCTGAACATATAAATGAAGATGAATCCGGGGTTTGAATAATGACAGAGACTACTTTAAAACAGGTCCCTGTAAAGATAGAACACGGCGGGAAATGGATATCTGCGAAAATCGGAGTTAACGAAGAGAGAATACTATTTCCTGACCCTATATCTGCAGAAATAAAAATTAAGGCGATAGACGACCTTGAAGAAAAAAAGAATATTATCACGATCAGTACAAAAAAAGGAGAATCCTACAAGATTGCATCAATCCCTAAAGTACTCCAGATATTGAAAAAGACAATAATCATGGGTTGTTCGGCATACAGGCTCATGGCATATTTCATGTCGCCCGCAATACGGGGGGGTGTCATGGTAAGCAACGCCTCCTGGGAGAAAGGTGCAATTGCGGTTTTAAAAACAGGGATATGGTTCGTAAGCAAGAACAAGCAGATCTGCATACCTCTTGATGAAGTAACAGGAATCGAACTGACAAAAAGAGAAGTGCAGGGCAAAGACAATGATGTTGTACAGATTGTAAATATAGAAGACGAAGAGGTTGTAACGAGTTTCGTTCTCTGCCCCCTTACAACTCTCCAGATCCTGTTCAACTACCTGAAAGATGCCACGAAAGGTACCGAGGTAAGTGCAGGCGATGTGGATGATGTTTCTGCTCAGGTCGCAATGCTTGTATATTCAGGTATGGACTCCCATGCAATTGAAAAGATGGTGAATATTTCTCATAAGGAGATTGAAAAAATATACGACAAACTCATCAAGCAGGGCCTTGTGGAAGTCGTCATGACAAGGCGTGAGGTCAAACTTACTACAAAGGGCGTAAGATTTGTAAATGAGGCAGTAAAGACATAAATGTTTGCTTCAATCTCTTTTTTCGAAATATTTTTCCGATATAACCATGCATTTTTCGATAGTCTTAATAGCGGTTGTAGAAGAACTTATATTGATTCATAATGGGAAGGATTTTAGTTGTAGATGATACCATGTTCATGAGAACACTATTGAAAAATATCCTCTTTTCAGGCTCTCATGATATCGTCGGCGAAGCTGAGAACGGAGAAGAGGCTGTTGAAAAATACAAGAGCCTTAAACCTGATCTCGTCACGATGGACGTTGTAATGCCGAAGATGAACGGCATCGAAGCTTTAAAAGCAATAATGGCTGAAGACCCTTCGGCCAAAGTAGTTATGTGCACCGCCGTGGGACAGGAACAGATGGTCAAACTTGCAATAAAATCCGGAGCAAAGGGCTATATCGTGAAACCTTTCCAGGCTCCAAAGGTATTGGAAGAAGTGAACAACGTATTGAATTCATAAAAGCAATGACCGTTGTATGATAAGAGTTCTTGTTATAGATGATTCCGTATTTATGCGGACGGTCCTTACAGACCTGCTGGGCAGAGACCCTTCGATCGATGTAGTAGGTACGGCAGAGGATGGCAGAGATGCACTCAAAAAAATAGAGGACCTGTCTCCGGACGTAATCACACTGGATATCCAGATGCCGAACATGAACGGGATAGAGGTTTTGGAAGTACTCCAGTCCTTCGAAAATCCTCCGAAAATCCTTATGCTTTCAACTCTGACTTCCAGGGATGCAGAACTGACCAAGAAAGGTCTGGATCTTGGTGCGGACGATTTCATGCTCAAACCTAAGAATCTCGGTAAAATCCGTGGAATCGAACAGGAACTCATATCTAAAATCAAGCATCTGATAACTATCCCTTCCATAACGGAAAAACCAAGGATTATCCAAAAGCCTGCAGAAAACCTTGTCATGATAGGATCTTCAGCAGGCGGTCCCCCGATGCTTGACTCGGTTGTATCTTCTTTAAAAGAAGATCTTAATGCAGCAGTGGTGATAACACAGCATATGCCTGCCGGCTTCACTGCATCCCTTGCCGAAAGACTGAACAGGATTTCGCCGCTTAAAGTCAAAGAGACGGAGAATGCCGAACTGCTTCAAATCGGATGCATATATGTTTCAAAAGGTGGTTTTCACACAATTATCTCCGCAAACCCTTTATCAAACGGAAAGATGGGCGGAAAAATTACCCATTCGAAAGCTCCTCCTGTCCATGCGGTCAGACCTGCTGTTGACAAAACATTCGCCTCAGGGGCTAAAGTATTCGGAAAAAAGACCATGGGGGTAATATTAAGCGGCATGGGAAGCGACGGAGGAGAAGGGATGGAATATATAAAAAATGCCGGCGGGCGAGCGATAGTCGTTAAAGAGGAGGACTGCCTTGTCTACGGCATGGCAAGGTCTGCACTCGAAAGAAACAGCGTAGACAAAGTATTGTCACTTAAATCAATTCCCAGGGATATATCGAAATATATAGCGTCAATAGAGTGATTACATGACAGACGAGGACTCTTACAGAAAATTATTTGTTGCGGAATCATTGGAGAACCATGAGACCATAGTGAATAATATTCTGGTTTTGGAAGAGGGTTCAGACGACACAGCTATCGATGAGATCTTCCGTGCCGCCCATACCCTGAAAGGAATGTCGGCATCGATGGGATATATGCAGATGGAACGTCTCTGCCACAAGATGGAGGATGTATTCCACTGTATAAGAAGCGGTGAACTGGACATCTCTCCTGAACTGACAGATATACTCCTTGCCTGTACCGATCGGATCGAAGAGATGATAGACGATATCGAAGGCGGCGGGGACAGTTCATCGATAAATGAAGACGATCTCGTTGAAAAATTAAAAGAATATGAAACTCAGGGGCAGCAGGAGGATACATCCGTCCCGGCGGTCGATGAAATCTCCATCATAACTGAGTGCGAAGATGGAGAAGAGGGGATCGAAGAAGAAACCTTGTCTGAAAATCCTGTCATACCAAAGATTCAAAGATATAAACTTACACTTAAGATCGATAAAGAATGCAATATGAAGGATGTCAGGGCCCTGATAGTCATCCAGAATCTTGAAGAGCTCGGACATATCATATCAAGCGAGCCTTCTGCCGAGGAGATCGACAACGGATCGATAGGAGAAGACCTCGAGATAATTATAGAAAGCGATTCAGGGGAAGAAGCTCTTATTAGTGCATCGCAGATTACCGATATAAAGAATGTTGAAATATTGCCGGTGGGAGAGGATGTCTCTGAAAAAATCCCCGAATATAAACTGAAAATTTTCATAGAGCCGGAATGCAACATGAAGGATGTCAGGGCAATGATTGTCCTGCAGAACCTTGAAAAACTGGGACAGATAATTCATACAATCCCCTCAATAGATGAGATCGATTCAGGCGAAATAGATGATGCATTTGAAGTTATTATCTCCAGCGAATCTCCGGAATCACAGATTTTGACCAATGCCAGGGGAACAGAGATCAAAGAAGTAAGGATCGAGCCGTATATACAGGATATCCAGGCCAGGAAAGAGACCCAACCTGAAAAATCTGCAAAAGAAACCGACAGCAAAAGTAAAATTCAGACTGAAAACAAGAGCTATGCAAAGGATAGCACCTCCAAATCGGAAGAACCTGCAAAAACAGACGACACGGATTCCAAAAACCGGGAAAAATGCAGGGACAACAACAAAAAGAAAGAGGTCAAAAACCTCAGGGTTGATATCTCACGTCTGGACCAGATGATGAACCTTGTCGAGGATCTCGTCATCAATGGCGGCCGCCTGAAACAGATTGCAAAAGAGCACCAGATTAAAGAAATGGACGAAGCCCTGAACATGGTCAGCAGATCGATCTCAGATCTGCAGAACCTGACGATGTATATCAGGATGATCCCGCTCAACCACATCTTTAACAGGTTCCCAAGGGTCGTAAGGGATGTCGCTCATCACGATAAGAAGGAGGTCGAATTTACAATGATCGGAGGTGAGACCGAACTGGACAGGAGTGTCATCGACGGTCTGGGAGATCCACTCCTTCACCTGATAAGAAACGGTGTTAATCATGGTATTGAAACACCGGATATTAGAATTGCGGCAGGTAAGGATCCAAAAGGCACGCTCACACTGTCTGCCTATCGCGACCAGGGGAATGTGATTATCGAACTCTCAGATGACGGAAAGGGCATCAGCAGGGAAAAAGTCCTTAAAAAAGCTATAGAAAAAGGATTTATAACCGGAGAAGAGGCTGACAACCTTCCTGATGAAGAGGTCCCAAAATTCCTGTTCCTCCCCGGATTTTCCACTGCGGAAGAGATAACCGACATCAGCGGAAGGGGGGTTGGCCTAGACGTTGTAAAGAGTACGATCGAATCGCTGAAAGGTTCAATAAAAGTCAAATCTGTTGAAGGACAGGGTTCTACCTTTACGCTAACCCTGCCTCCGACAATGGCGATTATTGAAGTGATGATGGTCAGGATCAACAATCGTAGATGCGCAATCCCGATCAATGTGGTCGTTGAAGTCGCCAAGATTAACTTAAAGGACATAAACAGGATCGGAAAAAGCGAGGCCATCCTGCTAAGAGATGAAGTACTCCAGCTTCACAGGCTCGATGAAATGTTCGGGAAAGCACAGCCGAGCGGCATGATTGTTATTGTGCAGTACCAGGGTTCAAAATGCTGTATACCTGTTGACGTAGTCGAAGGACAGCAGGAGATCGTCGTCAAACCTGTAAGCAACATAATCGGAACATGTCCTGGAGTAGGAGGAGTAACTATACCCGGAGACGGAGATGTCATTCCTATACTTGATGTCAACACAATGATAATTTAAAACCGGAGAATTAAGATGGAATTAACCGAAGCACAACTTGACGCAATGAAAGAGCTGGGAAATATCGGTGCATCGCATGCAGCCACATCTCTGTCTACTATGCTCATGTCAGAGATATATATGACCGTCCCTGAAGCGAAGGTCATAGATATTTCCGAGATCTCCGAACATTTCGGAGATGAGATCGCAGCCCTGGTCGTATTTGAGATCCAGGGAGAAATAAGCCCGGGTGGATATGTCATTCTGCATATTCCAAAGGATTCCGCGATTAATCTTACAAATACGATGCTTGGATCAACAGACTGCGACAGGGAATTAAATGAGATGGACGAGAGCGCCCTTCTCGAAGTAGGAAATATTATGGTATCCCAGTTCCTTGATGCTACGGCATCGCTGTTGGGTGTTGTTATGCTGCCATCTCCTCCTGCTATTGCCATAGATATGTCTCATGCGGCCTTTGCCAGCATTGTCGCGCAGGTAGCTGTTGATATAAACGAGATAATTTTATTCAAAACCGAACTTACATCAAAAATGCATGATATCGAGAGTACTATTGTCATGCTTCCCGACGAAAATACACTAAATATAATCCTTTCACTGTTAGAAAAGATGATCTCGTAATATTTTATAGTAAATGGTCGAGAACACGATGGAAGACTCAAAAAAGCCTGAATTGAAGGGAATAAATATCGGAATTGGCGAACTGAAGGTAGGAGGTTTTGTAATGACTTCCATAGGCCTTGGATCGTGTATAGCTGTCGTTCTGCACGATAAAAAAAAGGCTGTAGGCGGCGTTGCTCATGTCATGCTTCCCAACAGCAATGACAAAAAAGACAGGCCGGGGAAATATGCAGATACAGCTGTTCCCGAATTACTAGGAGAGCTGATTGCCGAAGGAAGCAACAAGAGGGACATCATTGCAAAAATTGCAGGCGGATCAAGTATGTTCAGGCAGTTCAAGGGGAACCTTGATATTGGGGGAAGAAATATCGAGGCTGTCAAGGAAGCACTGAACCTGAACAGAATTCCTCTGGAAGGTGAAGATACCGGAGGAAATGTCGGAAGATCAATTATGTACGATCCGGGCCAGAATGGTGCTATTGTAATCAGAAGGGCGGACGGTACATGTATAAATATCTGATTTTACTTTTCCTTTCAGCTTTATTGGGATTTAATCCTGTATCGGCAGAGCTTGTCCAGTTCTGGCCTGATTCAAACTCCATAAGTACTGCGGATGTCAGGGATATATGTGACGGAGCAAACGGAAGGATTATTTTCGCCACATCTAACGGGATCTCGATATTTGATAATGAAGAATGGAAGATTCTTCACGCTCTTCCCACGGACAAGAGAGGGTATCTTGAAGGCATACCTCTGAACGACTACGTTCTCCAGGCAGAATATGATTACCTGAACAACCTGTGGATTGGATACAGCAACGGTATCCAGATATATAACGGCTACTCCAAACCGGTAACAATAAGGCAGGCAGATGATATTCTGATAGATCCTTCAATTAACAAGCTCAAACGCCAGGGAAGGATAATGTGGATTGCAACGGGGGATTCAGGTGTTTATTACTATTTTAACGGCAAATTTGGGTGGGTAAAACCCGGAGAAGAAACCGGTCTTCTCGGGAACCATATCAATGACATTGAGGTGGATTACGCAAACGATATCCTGTATGTGGCATCCGCTTCAAATGGTCAGTTCTCGTACGACGGCGGTATAGAAGGACTCGACAACATAACATTCAAACAGATAATCGATCCTCTCATTGCCAAAGATATGACAGAGATCGCATCATATCCATACGGAGGTGTTGTATTCTTCAACAGTACCGATGCAGTTTACTATAATGAATTGTCAGGGGCAGAACATATCTTCAACGTTAAGGACCTCTCGGGCGGTACAAATAAAATATATGATCTGGCAGTTACAAATGACGGCAAATATGTCATAGGAACCGACAACGGTATCTTCTGTTGGTATAAAGGCGAGGTCTGCAGGCACCTGACAAGATTTGACGGGCTTGCAGATTATAAAGTAGATAAGATTTATATCGATGATTCCGGCAGATGGTGGTTTTCAACAAAAGAGACCGTAGGTTACTACTATGAGCCAGAGTTTACAGCTGTCTCTTCCATTGAGATCAATCCCGGTTCTTTCGGGCAGGATTCTACGATTATCAATAATGTTCTTTCGGGTATCTGAAAAAAGGCTTTAGTATCCCTGATTCACCCGACAACATCTATAATTCCAGCAGATAAATCAGAACATCGCTGGCAACCCCACGCCGCGAGCCTCTCCAAGGCTCACGGATCGGCCCCGACCTCGGGGCCTCTTCATGGTGATAACCACTCAGGGGATAGACGAGTATCCCCTGAGCGGAGAGATGCGGTAAATTCATGTATGGGACGAAATATGTAACAGCTTAGGGGACCCCCGCCGGTCCCCTGAGCGTGCCGTGAGATAGCTATCTTAAGGCAAGGCCCTTGGGTAGGGGCCGTCCGGCGGACCTGGGGCCGCCGGTGCCGGGGTCGCCCGAGTAAGGTATAGTAAGGTATGTAAGCAAGACGGCAGTGCCATGTATGTAATATCTGAACGTACGTGAAGATGAGAGAATGCAGAGCGTTTTTGGTAATTGTTTGCTGTCCTGAAATTATTTTAAAAAAAATTCAGCAGACTGTTTATTCCTGAATCTTGATGACCTGCATCGCGTATTTGTCAATGGATTCAAAAAATGCATTCTTAGAAGTCTTATGTCTCAGGATATCATCATCAGAGAATATATCGTTCATGAGATAATCGAGTGCAACCAGGTAGAAATGAAGGGATTTAAACCTCTTCTTTAACTGCTTGAACTGGAGTTTTGCCTCACGCTGCTCATCACGCATAACGAATATTGCAAGATCGAATAACTGAACCAGGTAATTCGGCATTCCTTTTTCCAGCGCCTTGTCACGGAATTCATTGTAAGTACTCTTGCTGTTTGAAAGCAATGACAATTTGATCCCGTAATAGAACGGTTCAAGACTGTTCGGATTCTGCTGTATCATCTGTTTTACGATACCTGCGGCACCGACACCGTCTCTTTTTTCCAGTTTCAGGTAGAAATTCTCCCTCAGGAAGTCCTGGTCATTATAGAACTTATCAACGGCATATGCAAGGAATTGTAATCTTTTTTCTTCATTGCCATCGTTTTTGGCCTTTTCAATCCCTATTTTTACGTACCACCGCTCATTGGGGAACCATTCAAGCGCCTTCTTTGTCATCAGCCAGAATGCACGATCCATTGATTCCGTATCTTTGATATCCAGCTGTTTGAAGCGGTTCACTGAGGGTTTTACCTTGGCCATCTCAAGGAGGGTCTCCCTTGCCTGAAGTTCAAGACGACTCGGCCGGTCATCTATTTCCCCGTGAAGAGCCTTCTTCTCATTTCCGGAGAGAGCGTAATAGCAGTAAGCAATATACATGCCTATCCTGGCATCGTACTTCCAGTAATCACTAAAATAATCAATCGCTTCCCTGTACCTGCCGATATCCATCATCTTGACGCCCGAGAGAATCCTGAGAGTGGATCTCCCGGACTTTTTCTTCTTGCACCTCAGGGCATTGGAAATTATTTTTTCGATGAATTCAACAGATTTAGCCTCGGGACTCGCCTTCATAATGCGGAAAGAGATGTCGTCGATGAAATTGTCGTATGAGTTATTGTCAATATCAGGAAATGCGTTATCGAGTGCCGACATCACATGACCATAAAAAACAGGGATATTTGATGATATCTTATCCGGGTTGCTGTCGATGTATAAGAAGAGATCATTCTTCAGGACATCAACTTTTTCATACCTTATGGCATCCGTTAATTTCTCCCCACGAGGCATAATTCACCGTTATTCCAATTACAAAGGTTAAATTTATATAAACTTAAATTTATGTTTTTGATATTTCAGCATAATAGTAATCCCCGGCCGACCTCTGCTCCCTGTCAAGATAACTGCCGGGTTTGTTGATTCTTGGTCTGCCGGTTTTGTCTCTCCTGAAGGTTACTCCCAGTTCTTTCAGGAAATGATTCATTCCCTCTCTCATATCCATAGGGCCAAGCGCCTTTCCTGAAATTCCGGGTTCACCGTCAAATACGAAGAGCCGTTCACTGATCATATCGATGACATAAATATCGTGATCGATCACAAGAACACCCGAACCGGACGATTCTGCATGGCGTCTTATTACCCTTGAGAGTATCATACGCTGTTCGACGTCGAGATGAGCGCTCGGCTCGTCAAGGATGTAAAGATCGGCCTCTTTCGAAAGACACAATGCGATTGCAACTCTTTGAAGCTCTCCTCCTGACAGCTGGGAGACGGACGACTGGAGAATAGGCTCAAGCGAAAGGGGCTCGAGTATTTCATGCTTGTAGTAATTGCTGTCGAATTTGTTCGTTGCCTGCCTGAGCATGAATTCAACGGAATCATTGGAATCTGTTTTGATATACTGTGGTTTGTATGAGATTTTTACCGTAGATTCCATCTTCCCTTCATCGGGCTCCTCCAGCCCTGCAAGGATCTTTGCAAAAGTACTCTTACCAATTCCGTTCGGCCCGACAAGACCGAGGACCTCTCCGCATCTTATCTCACCTCCATGGATGGTGAGCTCGAACTTCCCATCATAATTCTTTTTGAGCGCCGGAAAAGTCATAAGAATCTCTCTTTTCACTTCACGGTTGTGCGAATAAGTCTCGAAGTTTACCGAATAGTCACGGAACCTGACATTTTCCTCCTGCAGGAATCCCTCGAGGTACTGGTTGATGCCGACGCGGACACCCTTGGGACGCGTAAGTATTCCGAATACCGAAGGCTTACCGTAGGCGATATGAACATTTTCTGCGAGCATATCGAGGATTGCAAGGTCATGCTCTACGATTAGAACAGGCTTTTCCACAGAGAGCTCCTGGATCAGTTCTGCAGCAGTCATCCTCTGGTATATATCAAGGTAAGGAGTGATCTCATCGAGGAAATAGAAGTCTGCATTGCGGGAAAGGCATGCTGCAAGTGCAATACGCTGGATCTCTCCGCCCGAAAGTTTACCTATATCGCGATCGAGGATAGACTCAAGCTTCAGCTTTTGTACGTAATGCCCAAGTTTGCCTCTTTCGTCGGTTGATTTCAGCAGATCGATTACTTTTCCCTTGAATACCTTTGGTATGAAGTCGATATACTGCGGCTTTATCGAGGCTTTCAGGGAGCCTGATGAGATCATCTTGATATAATCGAAAAGTTCCGTTCCTGCATAATGCTTAAGAACTGCATCCCAGGACGGATCTGTTTCAAAATCACCGAGATTGGGAATAATCTGCCCAGATAAAATACTGACCGCTGTACTTTTTCCGATACCGTTCGGCCCAAGGATACCGGTAACTTTTCCTTCGAGAGGAATTGCCATTCCATAGAGTGCAAAGCCGTTCTGCCCGTAGCGGTGTGTGGGAAATTCCAGTTCTTCGGGCAGGGTTACTATATCAAGGGCTTCAAACGGGCACTTCTTTACACAAATTCCACAGCCTACGCACAACTCTTCAGATATTACAACTTTCCCGTCTTCGCCGATTACTACAGTCTCGTCTCCTGTACGGACCCTCGGGCAGTAGATGATGCACTCTTTTCCACACTTCTTCGAATGACATCGATCCTTATGTACAACAGCAATTCGCATTGATACCACCAGTAAAAATATTCAAAATTATTGTAATGAAAGAAGAATCGTCCATGATATGAACCAGAAGGCAAAAGTCATGAATGCCTGGTAGAACCAGTCCTTTCCTCCCAGTTTGGTATAATCGATCTTAAACACCATGAAGATGTGTTTCTGGAATACTATTCCGGCAAGCAGAAACAGCCATCCGAGAATCGATAGACTTTCTCCGGGGGGAACCGACGGATTTCCAATTATGACATATGAGAGTATTCCTGTTAACATACCCATAAAGCAGGCTATACCTGTCCTGAGCATGCGCTCCCTGTGTCCGTCGACCTTATCTGTGGGGCTTTTCTTTATTTCCTCTTCGTTATTGATATCCAGTTGTTTCTCCTCGACCATCGAGACACCAGTGATTATTTTTTGGTTTTCAGACAATATGTAGTTTGGTATATAATGGCAACCCAGCAGGGAATGAGCAGCATTGACATCAGGACAATGCTCTATGAAATAAGAGAAAGGCTGCCCCTTTGGATCGGAAAGATCTACCAGTACAACACCGATTCCTTCGGTTTCAGACTGAACGGGGAAGATAAATCCAAATATAATTTCCTGGTGGAATGCGGCAGAAGGGCACATCTTACAGATAATCTTCCGGATGCACCCCCGAATCCTTCGGGATACTCTATGTTCCTCCGTAAATATATCAGCGGGGGCAGGGTTCTGGATATAAAGCAGTATGGACTGCAGAGGATTTTTATTATTAAAATAGGTAAAACGGAGAAAGAATACAACCTGATATTCGAACTATTTAATGAAGGAAACGCCGTTTTGTGTGACGAAAACTTTATCGTCATAAATCCGCTGAAAAGACTGCACTTCAGAGACCGCGAGATCGTTTCCGGGACTGAGTATATCTTCCCGGAATCAGGTACGGACGAGATTACGATTGACAGCATAAGGACTGTACTTGAAAATTCAGAAAGGGATCTCGTAAGAACTCTTGCATCCGATTTTTTACTGGGGGGAAGATATGCAGAGGAGGTCTGTCGGATTGCAGGTTATGACAAGACAATGAACCCTGCTGAGGCCGAACCGCAGACGATCCTGAATGCATTAGAGGGACTCCTGTCAAGGGGCACGAATGCCGTCATCACGAAATCGGGATGCTGGCCATACCCGCTTCCGGGTGAAGAGCCGGTATCATCTTTTTCCAGCTTCAATGATGCTCTTTCGGCTTATTTCCCTCTCCCGCAACCGGCTGCGAAGGATGCTAAGAAAGAGAAACTCCCGAAATCCGAAATTATCCGCAGAAGACAGCAGGAAGCGATAGTAAACTTCGAAAAGAAGATCGCCGAACTACAGGAGAAAGTGGATGCGATATATGAGAACTACCAAGATATTTCAGGGATCATAGACACCCTCAGGGATGCAAGTTCAAAATTATCATGGCAGGAGATCGAGGAGACACTCAAAAACAGTTCTCTTCCTGCGGCAAAATCCATCGTAAGGATCTATCCTTCAGAATCCGCAGTGGATGTCATGGCCGGCGGAAAAAAGGTAAAGATATTCATAAACGAAAATCCCGAATCGAATGCGAACAGGTACTACGGGGAGATCAAGAAATACAAAAAGAAGAAGGCGGGTGCCCTCGTAGCGATGGAGAAGTTCATGCCGAAGGAGAAGCCGGCAAAAAAGAGGCAGGATTACAAACCACAGAAGAAGAAATGGTATCATAAATACCGCTGGTTCACCACAAGCGACGGTGTCCTCGTAATAGGAGGACAGGATGCAGGCAGTAACGAAGATATCGGAAAAAAATACCTAGAAGGGAAGGATTATTTCGTTCATGCCGACGTTCACGGCGGAAGCGTTGTTGTAGTTAAAGGAGAAACGGAGAATTGGGATGAGGTTGCGGAATTCGCAGCATCCTACTCGAATGCCTGGAAAGCCGGCCATTTCAACTGCGATGTCTATGCCGCAAAACCTGAACAGGTCAGCAAGACCGCAGAATCGGGGGAGTTCGTAAAGAGGGGTGCATTTATAATCCGGGGTGAGAGAAGATACTTCAGGAATGTGGGCCTGAAGATTGCAATAGGGCTTCAGCTTGAACCCGAACTTGCGGTAATCGGCGGGCCGGAGAGCGCTGTAAAAAGGACTGCCGCATACTATGCCGTGCTCCTTCCGGGAAAATTCGAGCCTAACGATACGGCCAAAAAAGTCCTGAGGGAACTGAAAAAGATGATCCCTGAAGAAGACATTAAGGATTTGAAGACTGTTCTCAATACCGAAAGCATAGCAGCCTTCGTCCCCCCGGGGGGATCGGATATCGTCGAAGTTGTGGATATGACAAAGGAGAACTCATAATGAAGGCCGAGTTCGGCGACATGAAAAATTCATTCGGAGAGATCAGGCTGTTTCCCGAGAATACGGACGACCTCTGGCATATCGGCCATATCATCAGGGAGAGTGATCTTGTCTTTGCCACGACCTTCAGGAGCCTTGACTCCGCAACAGACAAGGCAAGACCGGAAAAGATGGAGAAAAAACCTGTCAGGCTCGGGATAAGAGTCGAGAAGGTTGAGTTTCATCACAATGCAAACAGGTTGAGGATCAGCGGGGTCATCGAGCACGGCCCTGATACAGGATTCCATCATACTATAAATCTTGAAGCGGGATTCGAGATCTCGGTTATAAAGAACTGGAGAAAGATCGATATGGAAAGGATCGACCGGGCCGTTAAGGCATCCGTGACCGGTGTAGTTCATATCGTGGCGATCGAAGAAGGCGAGGCAGAGATCTACAGGATACGGCAGTTCGGCCCGGAAAGATTTACAACGATCTCCGGGGGCTCGGGAAAACGGGAAGGACTGGATATGCGAACAGGTTTCTTCGACGAGATCTTATCAAACCTTTCGAATGTCACGGGACCGGTTGTCGTTGCCGGGCCGGGATTCATAAAAGAAGATTTCATGAAATATCTCGAAGGAAAAGACAGGGATCTTGTTTCAAGATGTGTGGTCGCCGACACTAGGAGGATCGGCAGGGGTGCCGTACAGGAGGTCATCGGCCAGGGAGTCCTGAACCGGATCTCGGAGGATATCCAGCTTGCCCGTGAAGTTTCATGCATGGACGAACTTATCACCAGGATCTCATCCAGTGGAAATGCTGCGTACGGTATTAATGAGGTTGAAAATGCAGTAGCGATGGGAGCCGCAGACGAGGTACTTGTAACGGACGAGATGATAAGGGATTTACGGGTCTCCGAACTGCTCGACAAAGCAGAGAATATGCGTGCAAAGATAACAGTACTCTCGTCAGAATTCGAACCTGGAAAACAGCTCGATGCTCTCGGCGGGATCGCAGCTCTGCTAAGGTATTCCATCGGCTGAATATATTGTTTTTCTCCGGCGACCCCGGCACCGGCGGCCAAAAACCGCCGGACGGCCCCTGCCTAGGGGCCTTGCGCTAAGATAATCTTCCAACGGCACGCCCAGGGGACCGGCAAGGGTCCCCGGGCTGTTTTTTGACATATTCCACTCCGTGTACACACCATGAATCA
>NZ_KN360943.1:147501-160409 GCF_000784355.1 Methanolacinia paynteri
AATTTTTTACATGCAAATCACTTTGTGATTTACATGAAACAGTGCATGAAACTTTGTTTCATGAACGTTCTTTGGAATATAAAAACGCGAGATAACCTCCAATAATTGCCAGGATACTTGCCAGAAATCCTGATATGAAGGGTATACTGATCACTGAGGTCCCTGACAGTATAAAACCAAATGAGATTATATTGAGTATTCCAAAGAAAATAACGGCAAGACTGGCGTCTTTTACATCTTTTACAATTCCGTTTTTCATTCTCACAGCAGAAACAACGACTATTATGCCGATTAAAACGAGGACATAGCCGGTAGATACTCCTGATAGGGAATACGCTGCTCCCGATACCAGGAAAAGAAAGCCGCTTAAAAATGAAATTGCAAATGGAATTTTTATATCTGTCATGTTCATGCTAAAGCCTATGGAGTTTATTTGGCAATATGTATGAAAATACTATTCCTTTTTAATCAGTAAGGAAGTAATGTCTGCCTTCGTAAAACATATCATGTATTTTGTTAATCACGTACATCTCCCATGCTTTCTTCCAAATCAATTTGATCTCATTTTTCAACGAAATTACCGGGAGAAACGTTTATGAAACAAAGGTTTCATGTAAAAATGAAATCTTAATTAACCATTAACCGAAATTTCAATTATGTCAGAATCAGAAGAGACTAATTCACTGAGGATCGTAGCGGCCCTCATACTTGGCATAATATCAGGTGTGATTGTTTTTTTCATCATTGCACTCGTTCTGGGTTTTATTGAGGATACTTCGGGAATAAGAACCGGGATATCGGTCAATGTCGCCGACAATATCCTGAGTGCAGTGCTGATGTTTATTTTCATAATTGCAGGCATGGCATTCTTCTACTGGAAGGTGAAGAATACTCCTGCTTCAAAAGAAGAAATCGAAGATTAATTTATTCTTCGGCAGGTTCCGGGGACTCGGTTACGGGTTCCGGTTCTGCATCCTTTTTAGGTTTTTTGAATGTTTCCTTGAGTTCTATCTCTTCGATGCCGTCGACATATTCGAAGATCTGGTGAACACACATTCCCTTGCCCATCATCCATCTCTGGTCGTAGGTGATTCCCGGCGGGAGGATGATCGTGAGCTTTCCGTCTTCGAGAGTTGCCTCAAATTCACGGCCTGTGAAGAGATCAAGAACAGACTCGGCTTTTTCTACAGGATCCTCGACAACTTCCTCGATTGTATACTTGTACTGGAGTGTCTTTCCGGCAAGCATGTGGTTGAAATCAACTACTGCCCGTGAACCGATTACGTTTGTAACGAATCCCTGGCGGCCCTCTGAAGTCACACGCATTCCGACGGTGGGCTTCTCTTTGAAGTCCTTTACATTGACCGATTTTACAAGGTTATCGTCCCTTTCGCCGTATGCCTTCTCGGGAGCGATTGTGATCTCGTACTCCTGACCGATCTCCTTGTCGACAAGGTCTTCGTCGAGACCGGGGATTACGTGGTTCCCTCCGACACAGATTGTAATCGGCTTGTAGGTCTTCTCCTCGATATAGCTGCCGTCTTCCTTTGCGACCTCCTCATAGGTCGTATCGAAGATATTTCCGTCAACGCTGCCGGTATAATTTATTTTTACAAAATCGCCTTCTTTTATTGACATAAATACACCTGTCTATATTAATTGGTTTTATGTACTTAATATAAGTGATATAGATATGTTTGAAGTCGAGGCCAAGATAAAAGTCGGTTCTACAGGCCCGATAAGAACCAGACTAATAGAAAAGGGAGCGGTATTTGGTAAAAAAAGCAGGCAGACAGACACCTACTTCAACTCACCATTCAGAGACTTCGCCAAATCTGATGAGGCACTTCGGATACGCAGCGAGGACGGGTTTTCGGAGATTACATACAAAGGTCCGAAGGTCCGGGGAACCGGAGCAAAGGCAAGGGAGGAGTTCAATGTCGAGGTTTCAGATCCAAAAAACCTGGCAGAAATTCTGACGAAAATCGGTTTTTTTAGAAGTGCCGAAGTGTTCAAGACAAGAGAAGAGTTCAGGTTTATGGAGACAAACGTTGCTCTTGACAGTGTTGATAATCTCGGGGAATTTATTGAAATAGAAGTTATAACGGATGACAGGGAATCCACACTCGAAAAAATAGAAAATGTCAGGAAGGAACTTGAAATTACCGGGGAACATATTCCCGAATCCTATCTTGAGATGATACTTAACAGAATCAATAAATAAGCAATTTTCTCGATTTTATTTCATTAACCAAGGAATTAAATTACATTTTTAAAACCAAAAACAACGAATTTTTGTTTTCTGAGTTTAACGTAAACTTAAAGGAGATAATGAGTGAGCAGTTACTCATTTATATTGGAAATGCATATATTACAATTGATAAAACAATCGTGGTGGCAATATTTGAGCAGAAGCTTGTCAGAGAATAAATATCGATCCCTGATGGAAGCGGCAATCGAACTTTTTTCATCGCAGGGATTCCATGCCACCCCTACAAAACAGATTTCAGATCGTGCAGGAGTTTCCGCAGGAACTTTGTTCAGATATTTTAGGACAAAAGAGGATTTGATAGACGCATTATACTTTAATATCTATCAGACAATCTCCGATGTCGTAGAGGAGGCAATTCTTTCACAAATAAGCATAGAAGAACAGATAAAAAATGCAAAACGTCAGGCTCTTCACTGGATGTTTGAAAATCCAAAAAAAACCCTTTTTTTCGAACATTTTACGTCTTCACCGAACATAACCAAAAAGGCAAAAGAAGAGGCTCTGGACGGGTTCACTGCTCTCGACGGGTTATACAAAAACGCAGTATCAAAAGGAATCATAAAGGAAATGGAGAGAGAAGTATTTCTGGCGGATTTCTGGTACCCAAACTTCATGCTCATAAATTTATACACAATCGGCAGGTTACAGAATGATGTTGGAGAAATTATCGAACAGTCTGTTTCTTCTATGTGGAGCGGAATCGGGCGGCCATAATGAAAAAAACTGTTTGCAAAAACAATTTTTTTAAAAATTTCCTGTATATGCTCCCCATTGACAGATCCATAGAATTCGGTGATTGATGTGATTTCCATAATTATCCCTGTACTAAATGAAGAAGAGACCATCGCCAAATGCCTGAGATCTCTTCTAAAACAAAATTGTCCCAGAGATTCCTACGAGATAATCATTGTAGACGGTGGTTCTTCAGATAATACTTGTGAGATTGCTATCTCTTATGCGGATCAGGTGATCCGCCAGAAAAGCGAAGGTATTGGAGGAGCCCGCAGAGAAGGGGCAATGACGGCAAACGGAGAAATCCTGGCTTTCACGGATGCAGATACAATTCATCCTCCTTTCTGGCTGGAAATAATAGCGAAAGATCTCATATCAGGAGGATACGATGTCTGCACAGGACCTGTCAGGTTTTACAATAGGACGGCCCTTTCATGTATTGTCCAGGGATGGCGAAAACATTACAATTTACTACAGATATTTGGATTTTTCTGGCTAATAGGATCAAACTTTGCCGTAAGAAAGGATATTTACTTCAAAGCAGGCGGTCACAGGGAGATCTCAATTTTGGAGGACTACGATCTATCTCTGAGGCTTGCCGATGTAAGGGCCTTATGTATCTGTGACAAAAAGATGGAAGCACTGACCTCTGCACGCCGGATGACAGGGATTTTCGGATATACACGGATATATCTCACAGGATTTTACCATTATTATATCACAAAAAACAATGATGCACTCCTTTCCTATCCACAGCCTAAAAAAATATCATTTCAGCAAAACGCTGCATATACCAACCTGAAGCAGGTCAGGCAGAAGATTAGCAAAGTAAAAGAAAAAAAGAATCTTAAGAATTTACGGCTAAATTTCCGCCTGAATTAAGAACAGAAATGAATCTGAAAAATATCAGATTTTTCTGAATCCTTTTCCGACCATTTTCAATGCAATTATCCGGATTAATAAATAGTTGAAAATCAAACAGAAAGAATCTCGACTCTTATATCCTTCGGCTCATCACCAAGGGTGACAATCGCACACTTTCCTTCGAATGCAGGGCCGGGATTGACAATTACCGTTCCTTCTACCTCCTTTATTCCGGGATCGTCATGGATATGTCCGCAGCAGACAAGATCGAATCCTTTCATGTGCTTTCTGATGCTCGAACTTCCGACATTTGCATCCCCTACACTGTCGAGAGTTTCTTCAGGCGGGGCGTGACAGACGAGTATATTGTGAACGTTATTCTTTGTTCCTGTCTTTGCCTTCGTTAATATTGCATCAATCTCTTCTTCAGATAGTTCAAATGGAGTCCCGAAAGGAGTCGGATTGGATCCCCCTACACCGACAAGAGTTATCTTGCCCAGCTCGAGCGACGAGCCATGAAGCGAAACCGCATTAGACTCTTCAAGATAATTCACAGTCTCCCTGCTGTCACAGTTCCCAGGAACAGCAAAACACGGCACATCGATCTGTTCAAGCATTCCAAGCGCAGGTTCGAATGGACCGTCGGGATCGGTGAAGTCCCCGGAAATTATCACCATATCAGGGTCAAGTTCAAGAAAGGAATTTAATTTCCCATATTGACCATGGAGATCGGTCAGCACAAGGATTCTCATCATGGATTATTGTTCGTTTTCCCGATAAAAAAATCCTGCTATAATCACGAATCTTCGCCGGGTTCAAGAATCACCGGAAGCCTGTTTTTTCCCGAAGAAACGGGATTTGGCATCATGCCAGTGCCCTGTAACTTTTCCGGAGAGGGAAAGTTTCCCAAGCAGGGCGTTCACTTCCGGTATAAGTTCCGACGGTTCCGTTCCTGCAAGGGGAGTTCCCGGAAGCGGGGTGAAATAATGAGCATGGATCTTCCCGAAACGCGATAACCACCTCATCTGTTCGACAGTCGCTATCTGGTCCTCTTCTGTCTCGAACGGAATTCCGACAATGTAATCGACGACAGGAGCAAAGCCTCTCTCGTGGCATAACTCAACGGCCCGGATTACATCACCACACGTATGACCACGGTGCAAAAAAGAGAGAACCCTTTCACTCCCCGACTGCGCCCCAAAATGAATTTTTTTATTAGCACAGTACTTATCGATGAGATCTATCGCCTCATCGTTAATGAATTCGGGCCGGACTTCACTAGGGAATGTTCCAAGATAGAGATTCTGGTCTTTCGAAAATGAAGAAAGAAGCTTTTCTACTTTCTCAGGCAGGAATTCCCTTCCGTTCGAACCATAGGCAAGTGCGTTGGGAGTGAGAAATCTCACGTCCGTATAGATCTTTGATGCATTCACAATCTCATCAACCGACCTGTGCCTCATGCATCCCCCGAAGAGCCTCGGCGTCTGGCAGTACCCGCACCTGAAAGGACATCCCCTGGATATCTCGACTGCACTCTTCGCCTGCGTAAACGGGGGGTAATAATCAAGAAGAACACATCTGTCATTCGGTATGAATCCGTTTTTCGTCGCCACACCCGGCAGCGGCCGCATGGCCGGATGATTCGGATCCGACATTATCGTCTTCAGAAGTTTAGGCAGGACATATTCTCCCTCTCCCACCACGACATAGTCTGCAACTTCAGCCATCTCCCCCGGAAGTGCAGACGGGTGAGGGCCACCGACGATTGTTATACATTCGGCATCCCTTATCTCATCCATATAATGAGGAGCATCAACCGAGTTCAGGCTGTATAAGGTAATATCATTCTCAGGGCCGTCGGTCTCCCGGAGGATTATTCCTTCTTTTTCGCAGGCGGCATACAACACTGCAAAAGAATTCCTCGCCCACCTGATCTTCCTCCAGTTAACTATCATTAAACAAACGCCCTAAGGGATTATCTCACACCCGTTATATTTATTGATGCGGAAATCTTCAGCAGAGATTAAGCCCTGCCCGATCATCTCCTGTATTTCAGAAATCACCGATTCAACTGCCGATTTTAGATTTAAAACACTCCCGTAGACCAGCCGCCTTCCCTCTTCCGGCCAGGGACGGATAACATTCGAATACAGGCACCTCCCACCACAGAAACCCGCGATATCACATTCCAGACAGTCACCACCAGGTTCTGTCTTCTTCAGGTTTTTCGGATCGGAATCGAAAATGTTTCCCGCGTAAAAGTCCCTCATCCCCACCATGCACGGGCAGGGAACGATGTTTCCGTCGGTCTGTATGGCATAATTCATATGCCCCGCACCGCACCGCATAGGAGCAGTCGTCCCGCCGGAACCCGTAAGGATATCGTAAACCAGCCCGCAGAACGGATACCAGCGGGGCACAACTCCGCTCTCTCTTATCAGCCCAAGCCACTTTTTTGCAAGCCTGGCGATTCCCGGATTGTATGACTCTTCGATCCATTCGCGAAATCCCGGCCTTTCGGAGAAGTCATACCAGAAATTGGCGTCCATCTGCCAGTGTATCGAACTAAATGTATAATCCTTGTTGTCTGCAAGGAAGGTTACCGACTCATATATATCCGTCTTCTCCGCAACGGTCATCCTCGCGACAATCTCACCTGGGAAACCTGAATCATTGATATATTTGATAGACTTCATTAAACCGTCATATACTTCTTCTCCACGGTAACCGTCTGTGGTTCTCCTGTCGCCGTCGATCGAGAGTAGTATAGTATCCAGTCTGCGGATGTACCCGGGAGGTAAATTCCTGATCAACAGCCCATTCGTATAAATGGAAAACCTGAACGAGGGCATCTTATCCATGAAACCTATAAGCAGATCCGGCCTCAGGGTCGGCTCTCCCCCATAGAACAGTATACCCGGCTCATCATCTTTTTTCAGGAATGAATACAGGTTCTCGGGGCTGTATTCAGGTGACGAGGGAAGTAAAACACACTCGTCAAACGATTCCAAATCCGACTCACATGAGAAAAATTCCTTGCCACGGCAATAAGAACAGTTCAGGTTACACTCGTCGTTTACAATAAGGTGATAATACAAATTATCCTCCGCTTGAGGTTGTCAAATATTATTATTCTACAATAATTTCGCCGGTATCGCCGTTTACTGTTACGACTGAACCTTCAGGAATCCCGGAGATCGGTTTCTCGGGTTTGTCCACCATGGGAATATCTGCGATTATTGCACCGACCGCGATAATCGTTTCAGCCTCAATATTTATTATGGCACTCGGGGCTTTCCCGTTTCGACGCAGGGCATAGATAATATAGGACCCTACAGTCGAGCCTTTGCCGTGCGGAAACGCAAGCACCTTTCCCCCGATGGATTTGCCTTCAAGAGGATGGCCTGATTCAATTACAATGCCTGTCTCGGGATCGACGCCGGATAAGAACGAGATCGCCTCACCGCTAACCAATAGCTCGCCTGTACCCTTACCCCCG
This sequence comes from Methanolacinia paynteri, assembly GCF_000784355.1. Taxonomy (NCBI): domain Archaea; kingdom Methanobacteriati; phylum Methanobacteriota; class Methanomicrobia; order Methanomicrobiales; family Methanomicrobiaceae; genus Methanolacinia; species Methanolacinia paynteri. The sequence continues at coordinate 154,869 of NZ_KN360943.1, forward strand.
GATATACCTCTGGCCATAATTGTAAAAGACATATCTAATAAATGTTGTAAAGTAAGATATAAAGTAACATGGATGACACTCTCTTCGAAAGTCACGAAAATATTGATATATCTAAGCTTAATTTACAGGAGTTAAGCGAACAGCTGCGTGACCTGGAAGCAAAACTCAATATTCTCACCCGCGAGACTGCGAGGCTTGAGAAAGAGAATATGCAACTCAAAAAGGAGAACGCACAACTCAAGCGGCCTCCTTTATTTGTTGCAACAGTAGTAGACATCCTCGATTCCGGTGAGATATATCTCAGGCAGCAGGGGAATAACCAGGAATATATTACAAATGCCCTGGACGCAATCTGCAGCGATTTAAAACCCGGAATGAAGGTTGCTGTGAATAACGCACTCCAGATCATCAGGACCGTAGGAAATACTTTCGATTCAAGGGTCAGGGTCATGGAGCTCGAAGAATCCCCTGATGTGACATTCAAAAACGTGGGCGGACTCAAGAACGAGATCGAAGAGGTAAGGGAGGCTGTAGAATATCCGCTTACAAGGCCGGAAGTATTCCAGAGGATCGGTGTCGAACCGCCGAAGGGAATTCTCCTCTACGGACCGCCGGGAACGGGGAAGACTCTCATTGCAAAGGCAGTTGCAAATCAGGCAAATGCAACCTTCATCAGGATGTCGGGCAGTGAACTCGTTCACAAGTTCATAGGAGAAGGTGCCCAGATGGTAAGGGATCTATTCCTTCTGGCAAGGGAACGCGCCCCGTCCATCGTATTCATCGACGAGATCGACGCAATCGGTAGCATGAGGACTCATGACGGGACATCGGGAAGTGCCGAGGTCCAGCGTACACTCATGCAGCTCCTTGCCGAGATGGATGGGTTCGACAACCGCGGGGACGTAAGGATAATGGCGGCTACAAACCGTGTAGATATGCTTGATCCCGCATTGCTCCGGCCGGGACGATTCGACAGGGTTCTCGAAGTTTCTCCTCCCGACAGCGATGCAAGACTCGAGATATTCAGGATACACACGGATAATATGAATATAGGAACCGTCGACCTGAAAGATCTTGTGAATAATACCGAAAATGCCACAGGTGCAGAGATTCAGGCTATCTGCCGTGAGGCGGGAATGTTTGCAGTGCGCAGAAACGCCTCAGAAATTACGATGGACGACTTCCAGGCAGCGATATCCAAGGTTAAAAATAAATCCAAATCCGATGACATAATGTATACCTAATCATGAATCTGCTGATGATCCAAAAAGAAGGAACAGACCTCTACAGGACTCTTCTTGATTCGGAGACCAGCAGAGAGATCCTTCGTTTTTACCGCCCCAGGAAGACCGAATGCGGGGTAATTATCCAAAATTCCACACTCGGCGGCGCACTTTCGCTCATCTCCGAACTCAATTGGTACATCAGGAGATATGTTGCCGAACTGTTTCTTGAAATTTCCCCTGAACTTTACTGTACGAGAGATTTTGCAACCGATGTCTACCAGAGAAGCAATAAACTGAAAGAGACATGGAGCTTCTCCAAACTTATATCCATAAAGGACGGTCAGATCATGGACGAGATCTGGATGGAGCCCCATTCCTCAAAAGAGGATTATCCCCATATTCTGGAATCATCTGATTACGTCCTGGAAGTCTGGTGTGCTGAATACGAAAAAGAAGAGTAAATAATATTAAATTATTCTTTTCAGGCGAACATCGCGCCGTCCGAGAGATCGCCCAGACCCTGCTTGACGTCGTGACGGATCTTGTCAATCGCCTTTATGAAATCGTTCATATCGACATCTTCCTTTTCCATCCTGATGGCAAACATTCCTGCTTCAGTGCATATAGCTCTCAGATCCGAACCGTTCTTCCCTTCGGTAAGGGCGGCAACCTCTGAGAGATCAACGTTCTTCTGGAGGTTCATTCTCTTTGTATGGATCTTAAGTATCGCAAGGCGTCCTTCAATATCAGGGAGCGGGATCTCGATCATTCGGTCAAAGCGCCCGGGTCTCAGGAGTGCAGGATCGAGAATGTCGATCCTGTTTGTGGCTCCGATGATCTTAACATCACCGCGGTTATCGAACCCGTCGAGGTCGGCCAGTAATTGCATCAGGGTTCTCTGGACTTCACGGTCACCTGAGGTGATGCTTTCCGTCCTGTGTGCCCCAATCGCATCTATCTCATCGATGAATATTATAGAAGGTGCGTTCATCTTCGCATGCTCGAAGAGCTCTCTTACAAGACGGGCGCCTTCACCGATATACTTCTGGACCAGCTCGGAACCGACGACTCTTAAGAATTTGGCATTAGTCTCATGAGCAACAGCTCTTGCAAGGAGTGTCTTTCCTGTCCCCGGAGGACCGTAGAGAAGGACACCCTTCGGCGGAGATATTCCAATCTTTTCAAAGATCTCCGGCCTCTTAAGCGGTAGCTCTATAGCCTCCCGGATCTCGTTTATCTGTATTTCAAGCCCGCCTATATCGCCATAAGTCTCTAATGGCGGGTCCTCGACCTCCATCCCGTATATCTGGGAGTCAAAGGATGCAGGAAGGATATCGACAATTGTCAGCGACTGCTGGTTGAGCGTACAGCGTACGCCCGGTTTTAGATCTTTTGCATCGATAAACCCGGATGCCCTAACCATAAATCTCGGCCCTGCACTCGACTGGACAATTACCCTGTTGTCCGTGGCCACATCCGATATAGTGCCGATTATCAACGGCGGGCTCCTTAGTTTGTCGACCTCCCCCTTCAGTTTGCGGATCTCACGCTCATACCTGAGTTTCTGGTTGTCGATGAACCTCTTTTCCGATTCGAGCTGCCTGATCTCTTCACGAAGCTCCAGATTCCTGGTCTCAAGACCCGAAATCCTGTCGAGAAGATATTTTGTGACATCCTGCTCTTTCTCAGGATCAATTTCAACTGGTTTATCGGCCATCCGCTTCCTCAATTAGGTATTTAGGGGTTGCCCAATATATAGATGTTTGCGATTAATATGTCTGAATGTGAGGTTTGCGGATGTATAATCCGCGGAAAGCCAATACTGGTTCAAATAGGGGGCGCAAAGATGTGGGTATGCAGCAATTGCGCCAAACTGGGAACAGAAATTCAGCGCCCAGGGATGGATGCAATAAAAAAAGGGTCGCCAGGAATGGTATCTGCAAAACCGGGATTCCGATCGGTTTCGCCGCAAAAAAAGAAATCCAGGGATGTTTTCGATATGATCGACGGCGAGATCGACGAGGATTTCAGTGATATCATACGTGATGCGAGGATGAGTAAGGGGCTCAGCCAGAAGGAACTAGCCATGCAGATCAAGGAGAAGGAAGGTCTGATAAAAAAGATCGAAAAAGGAATGATCCCCGAAGATTCGGTTCGTAAAAAGATCGAGGAGGCACTCTCCATAAAACTGACGGAATCGTCCGATGTCGGTGTCAAAACAGGCCCGAAGGGAGGAATCGAACCCACTCTCGGCGACGTTATGAAGATAAAAAAGGGAAAATAACCGGAGTTATGTTAAATGCCTGAAGAAAAGCCCGTTATAATGATAAACTTCAAGACCTACAACGAGAGTTACGGTTTCAGGGCACATGACATTGCCGAGGCGGCCGAGACCGTAGCGGAAGAAAGCGGCATTGAAATCGTAATCTGTCCCGGATTCATGGATATACACCCGATGTCAAACCATTACCGCCTGCCTGTCTTCGCCCAGCATATAGACGGAATCTCGCCTGGCGCACACACGGGGCATATCCTTGCCGAGGCAGTAAGAGCGGCGGGAGCTACGGGCACGCTTATCAACCACTCGGAGAGAAGACTGACTCTTGCGGATATCTCCGCGGCTGTGGACGCAGCAAAAAGAGCAAATCTAAAGACCGTAGTCTGTACAAACAACACAGCGACGAGCGGAGCGGCGGCGGCACTCTCTCCCGACTACGTGGCTATCGAACCGCCGGAGCTCATCGGCAGCGGAATATCTGTTGCAACGGCAGACCCGGAAATAATCGAAAATTCTGTAAATGCGGTAAAATCAGTCAATAAAGATGTCAAAGTCCTTGCAGGAGCGGGGATCAGTTCGGGCTCGTGTGTCAAAAGAGCAGTCGAACTCGGCTCGGACGGGGTACTGCTCGCATCGGGGGTCGTTAAGGCTGAAGATCCGGCAACGGTCCTGAGAGACCTTGTCTCAAAGATTTAAAAAAATATGGCTCTCCGCTGTTTCATGTGGGTAAATAATTTCGAGATCCCACACATCCTCACACAAGTTAGGAGCCAGCAAATCCTTCGCATTTTCTTTTCTTCACATACATTCGGATACACATACATGGCACTGTCATATTGCTTACATACCTTACTATACCTTACCCTGGCAACCCCGGCACTGGTCGGCCAGGCCGCCGGACGGCCCCTGCCCAGGGACCTTGCCTTAAGATAATCTTCTCACGGCACGCCCGGGGGACCGGTGAAGGTCCCCCGGGCTGTTTTTTTTGGTTTTTTGCATACAAAACACACGTTGTGATCTTACCGCACCTCGCCGCTCGGGGGATACTCGTCTATCTTCCGAGCGGTCTATCATCATAGAGAGGCCCCGAGGTCGGGGCCGATCCGCGAACCTGCTGTGCGGTTCGCGGCGAGGGGTTGTCAGAAGTGGTGAGACTTCCTTTTATCCCACACAGATTAACGAAGAGCCAAAAAATAAAATACAAAATTATTCAGACAATCATCGACATAAGGTCATGCTTGGTTATTACACCGCTGACTTTCCCTTTTTCAAGAACTAAAATCGCATGACTGTTGTGGAGCATATGTACTATAGTCTCGATATCGGTTGAAGGCGGGACTGTAGGAAAACCCTCTTCCATGAAATCGGATACGAGATGATCCTTTGTTTTGTTGATCTTTCCCTCCTCCATCGCGTTGATTATCGCCGACTCGGATATGCATCCGACAGGGACGCCCTCATCGATCACCGGTATCTGGGATATCCCGTGTTTCTCCATTATCTCTATCGTCGAGGCAAGAGTCTTCTCTGAGTTTATGCATATTACAGGCTGGTGCATGAGATCCCCCGCGGTTATCATGGACCTCTCGGCATCCAGCAGAACCCCGACTATCTTCTGTAGCGTGCTCACTCTCGGGTCTACGGTTCCCGCTTCAATACGTGCGACCATCGACTGGCTGAGCCTTGATCGCTTTGCAACATCGGTCTGGGTCAGCCCGAGTTTCACCCTTTTGTCCCTTATCTCCCCGGGCGTGGGTATATGCATGAGAAACTATTGTAGATTCTCTTATTTAAAACAGTAAAATGAGTGGGAGTAATAAGCCCCATTTTGTTCCGACAACATTCAGCTTTGCGCCATACCCGGAACCGGCCCGGAAATGCCGTTGTGTTCCTGTTTGGCTTGCTCCCCCGGGGATTCGCCGTTCCATCGCTTCCCCTGGTTCGATAGCACCTCAGGAGATCCGCTCCATCACAGGTTAAACCAGGGGCCGTGTCGTTTCTGTGCCAGCGCCACGACTCTCGCCGCCTGCATTTGCA
>NZ_KN360943.1:160470-161427 GCF_000784355.1 Methanolacinia paynteri
CTCAGCGGCAACTTGATGCCGCCGTCAGCTGTCCTCTCCCTCTCACTTATAATTTAAAGGCGAGTATATATTAGATTATGGAACTGCTGTCGGAAAGAGAAGGAATGATCGCACTCTGCCTTGCAAGGAAGACGATCGAAAAGCAGATCAGAGGGGGGGATCTTGAATGCGAAGAACTGTCCTCAGTATTCGATGAAAAGAGAGGAGTTTTCGTAACTATCACAGAAAAAGGCGAACTCAGGGGATGTATAGGGCTGCCCTACCCAATGTACCCGCTTAAGGAAGGAATCGTTGAGGCTGCAATTTCCGCCTCGACATCAGACCCAAGATTTCCACCAGTAAGCCCGGAGGAGCTTGACATGATCAGGCTGGAGGTCACGATTCTTACAAACCCGGAAAGGCTCGAATGCCTTCCGGAGGAGAGGCCGGAAAATATCGTGATCGGAAGAGACGGGTTGATTATAAAAGGATTCGGCAGGAGCGGCCTGCTTCTTCCTCAGGTTGCAAAGGAATACAATATGGACCCCGTCGAGTTCCTTGATCATGTCTGCATGAAAGCTGGACTCCCCACAGGAATGTGGAGATCGGGCGATGTGGAGATCATGACTTTCCGGGGACAGATATTCACGGAAAATAAGTGATCGAAGAAATGACCAGTGGCCGACACCGGTTCAAGCTCCATCTCACTTATAATAATCCGGAGCATATATATGTGGACTATGGAACTGTTGCCGGAGAAGCAACCGGGCGTTGTATTGCACATATATAATACTGAGATAACGACTTTCCAGGTACAGACAATCACGGGATAAAAAAATAAAAGAGTAACCGATGGCAATCAATTTTGAAATCACCCAGAAAGACATAATGGGCAGGCTGGGAAAGCTCAGGGTAGGGGATAAAACCATAAAGACGCCCCTCCTTCTTCCCGTAATAAACCCGCATATCCAGATAATC
>NZ_KN360943.1:161569-170007 GCF_000784355.1 Methanolacinia paynteri
AATCATGACGGACTCGGGAGCCTTCCAGCAGTCTGTCTACGGCGACGTCGATTTCTCGAACTCCGAAACGGTCGCGTTCCAGAGGGCAATCGGCAGCGAGATCATTGTCCCGATGGATATCGCATCTCCTCCGGACAGGACACACGAAGAGGCCGAAGATGAGCTCAACATTACGATGCAGAGAATAAGAGAGGCCCTCCAGATAATAGACGACGGGCATCTCGCGGCCCCGGTGCAGGGCGGAATCCACACCGATCTCAGGAAGAGGGCAGGACACGAGGTCTCGGAGCTGAACAACATCTTCTGCCCGATCGGCGCAGTCGTTCCGCTCATGGAGTCGTACAGGTACAAAGATCTTGTGAAGGTAGTAATGGCCGCAAAATCGACCATGTCCCCTTCCGCATGTGTCCATCTCTTCGGGGCGGGACACCCTTCGATGTTCGCTCTTGCGGCAGCAATGGGATGCGATGTCTTCGATTCGGCGGCATATGCACTCTACGCCCGCGAAGACAGGTACATGACGCCGCAGGGCAGCTATAAGCTGGCGGAGCTGAACGAACTCCCCTGTGCCTGTGAAGTCTGCCGGACCCATACGGCAGAGGAACTGAAAAAGTCCGAAGACAAAGAGAGGCTGCTCGCCCTTCACAACATGCACGTCACACTTGCCGAGATTGCAAGAATAAGGCAGGCGATACTCGAAGGAACCCTCTGGGAGCTTGTCGACGAGAGATGCAGGAACCACCCGAGGCTCTACGACGGATACCTCGAACTCCTCAAATATAAGGATCAACTGGAAAAATCCGACAGGATCACCAAGAGGCGCTTCTTCTACAGGGGAAAGGAGAGCTGCATGAGGACCGAGGTAACCGCATACCACAGGAACCTGTCACGAATCGATACAGGCGATAAGGCCCTCATACTGATCGACGGAAAAGACGGAAAAAAGACCGGGCCGGATGATGCAGGTGAAGTGCTCCTTTTCAAGCCGCCGTTCGGCCCTTACCCCCCGGAACTAAAGGAGACCTTCCCGGTAGGGCAGAGCGAGATGCCGGAGAACGATGAAGACATGTTCAGGTCGGGTTGCAGGGGACTGAAGGTCCTGGTCGAATCCAACCCGGATACCGAGTTCACGATCTCCGGTGGTGAAAAGTTCAGGAACATAATAGACGATGAACTCGCGGAACTAAAAGAGAAAGGCAGGTTCAGTTATGTTTGAGGTTACGAAACGCGAAGGGCCTGCACGGACCGGTGTTTTTTCCGAAGGTGAACTCACACTCAATACACCCTGTGTTATAGACACTACAGAGACCTTCCTGTCTCTCGGAACGATGGCTTATTCCAACGTGCCGCTCTATGCGGACGGTGAATTCTGCGAAAGGTTCCTCGAACAGAAGGGGGAGTTTTTCATATCGCACCCCACATCGCCCGAAAGCATGAAAGCAGGATCAGGTGCGGCCGTGATGGTTCCCAACTGGCATACGGTAATCACGGACCCGCGGAACTACGTAAAATGGATCATCGATATGAAGACCCGGCATCCGCCCGATACGATGTGGTATGCTCCTGCATCCGCACTTCCCTCGAATGTCGCCACACTGATCGCGTCGGGATTCGATCTCTTCGACTATACTGCCGTGGACCTGAAGACATCGCAGGGAATATTCTGCAACCCGGACGGAGAATACCCTGCTGAAGATTACCTGAACGGCGGGACATGCGGGTGCGAAGGCTGCCTCAAAGGTGACCTGAAACTCCATAACAGGACCGCGCTCGAATCAGAGATCGCAAAGATAATCCTCAGGATAAACGGAGGAACAATAAGGGAATACCTGGAGAAGCAGTCGCTGAACGCCCCCAACCTCGTTTCGATCCTCCGGTTCTTCGACCGTGAATATAAATTTACAGAAAGTTCCACACCGGTCGCAAGACCGATCAGGCTCTACACGAATTCCGGCGACTCTATCAACCGCCCGGAGATCAAAAGGTTCATGCAGAGAGTCGTATCGAGATACATTCCTTCAAGAACGGACGCGGCGGTAATACTCCCCTGCTCGGCGAGAAAACCGTACTCATCATCACAGAGCCACAGGAAGTACATGGGTGCAATCCGCGATCGCGCCCACGAGATCATCCTGACATCACCCCTTGCACTAGTTCCCCGCGAACTTGAGGGTGTATATCCTGCAGGACATTACGATGTTCCTGTCACCGGCTACTGGGACATGGAGGAGAGGAATATAATCGGTAAGGTCGTCGAGGATTATTTCACAAAGAACAGGTACGAACAGGTATTTGTTCACCTTGACGGGGATGCCGCGATAATTACAAAGGACGCCCTTGAAAGAGCAGGCATCGAACCGATATTCACGGCTACCGGAAACAGTCCTACATCCCATGATTCGATACGAAATCTTGAACAGGCAATGGCCGGTCTTCCAAGGAAGAGCCATAACTACATCAGGGGCATGCTCTCGTGGCAGTTCGGCGTTGATGTAGATACATCCGGAATGATAATCAAGGGCCGCCTCGGCAACAGGAAAGTCCTGAAGAAGAAGACGCAGCTATTCAGCATAGAAAATGAAACAGGTTTATACCGGCCGACATTTGAAGGCTGGGAGCACCTGGCCGGCCATTATGCCGTCTCGATCGACGACTTCGTCCCCCAGGGAGACATACTTGCGCCCGGAGTCATCGGATGCGACCCTGAAATCAGACCCGGCGACGAAGTCTTTGTGAAAGGATCAAAGGCAATCGCAACAGGAAGAGCCTCGATGGGTTCCGAAGAGATGATAGGATCTAAGAGAGGCGTAGCGGTCAAAGTGCGTAAAGTAAAGAAGATCTAATGATAAATTATAATCACAAATTTTTGTTACCGGAGTGACTCTATTGGCTTATAAAATCGAAAAGGCAGAAATGATTGCCGAAAATATTTTTGAATTCTGGATTAACGCCCCGCATGTCGCAAAAAATGCACGGGCCGGACAGTTCCTTGTTATCCGCATCAACGATAAAGGAGAGAGGATTCCCTTAACGGTCTCGGGTGTCGACGGCGACCTTGTCAGGATAGTATTCATGAAGGTCGGGAAGACGACGATGTTCCTCTCGACTCTCGGGGAAGGAGACTTCATCGAAGATGTCGCCGGCCCCTTAGGCCACCCCAGCGAGATAAAGGACTGGGGAAGATGCGTCGTTATAGGTGGAGGCGTAGGCATAGCATGTCTCCCGATTCTTGCAAAGGCACTGAAGGAATCAGGCAATGAAATCACCGGTATCATCGGCGCGAGGAACAAAAGCCTTCTCCTTCTTAAGGACGAACTCGCATCACACTGCGACGAACTCGTTGTCTGCACAGACGACGGCAGTTTTGGTTATCACGGATTCCCGGTTGATATCCTGAAGAAGAAACTTGAAGAGGGAGTCGTCGACTGCGTCTGGATCATCGGCCCGGCGATAATGATGAAGATCACATCCCTCGCCACCGTCCCCTATAATGTCAGGACATTCGTCAGCCTCAACCCGATAATGGTCGACGGAACCGGGATGTGCGGTTCATGCAGGGTAACTATAGACGGCGAGACGAAATTCGCATGTGTCGACGGCCCTGAATTCGAGGCCGCCTCCGTGGACTGGAACGAACTCATGACAAGACAGAGAACCTATACGGAAGAGGAACTGAAAGCAAGAGAACTCTTCGAAGATCATACATGCGAATGCGGAGGCCACTGAGATGAGAAAGAGACAGGCCGAAGAGAGGATCAAAGACTTCAATGAAGTCGATCGCGGTTTCTCAGAACGGGATGCGATTTTGGAGTCGCTCAGGTGCATGGACTGTGTCAGGCCGCAGTGCATAACGGGATGCCCCGTAAATATCGACATCCCCGGATTCATCTCGGCAATATCGAAGGAGGATTTCAGGAAGGCCGCCGATATCCTCAAGACGGACAACATGCTCCCGGCAATCTGCGGAAGGATCTGCCCCCAGGAGAACCAGTGCGAAGGTGTCTGTATCCTCGGGAACAAAGGGAAACCGGTAAAGATCGGAGCTCTCGAAAGATTCGTCGCCGACTGGGAGAGAGAAAACGGCGTGCAGATCCCGGAGGTCAAAGAGAAGACAGGAAAGAGAGTCGCGATAGTCGGCTCAGGTCCGGCCGGAATTACCGCCGCCGCAGAACTCGCAAAGGAAGGACATTCGGTCACGATATTCGAGTCGCTTCACAAGGCAGGTGGAGTTCTCACCTACGGAATCCCGTCATTCAGGCTCCCGAAGGATATCGTTAAGGCAGAGATCGACCAGGTGCTGGAGCTCGGCGCAGAACTTAAACTCAACTACATCGTCGGAAGAAGCGTTCCCGTAGACGAATTGCTGGCATACGATGCTGTCTTCCTCGGAACAGGCGCAGGTCTTCCCTCGTTCATGGGAATAGAGGGCGAAAACCTGAACGGAGTCTACTCGGCAAACGAATTCCTGACAAGAGTAAACCTGATGCACGCCGACTCATTCCCCGATTACGACACTCCTGTAATGAAGAAAGACAAGATCGTCGTCGTCGGCGGAGGAAATGTAGCGATGGATTCAGCCAGGGTCGCAAAAAGAATGGGTGCCGACGTAACCCTTGTTTACAGGCGCAGGAAGGAAGACCTGCCGGCAAGAGAGGCAGAGGTCGAGAACGCAGTCGAGGAAGGCATAGAGTTTCTGTGTTGCGTAAATCCTGTCAGGATTCTCGGCGAGGGTTCGGTCGCAGGTGTCGAATGTGTCAGGATGGAGATGTGCGAAGAGGACGCAAGCGGCAGACCGTGTCCCGTCCCGATGACCGGAGAAGGGGCCTTGTTCACGATCGACGCCGATGTTGTAATCGAGGCTATAGGACAGAGCCCCAACCCCCTGCTGATATCATTAATCGACAATCTTGAAAGAGGCAGAAGAGGAAATATTATTGTCGATGAGGAAACTGGACAGACCTCGATCGAAAATGTCTTTGCCGCAGGAGATGTCGCAACCGGTGCGGCAACCGTAATTGAGGCTATGGGATCGGCAAAGAAAGCGGCAAGGGCAATCAACGAAATACTGAAATAATTCTACAAAATCACCTTTTTATATTAATAATTCACCCTTCCTGCTGTCCTAATGAGAAACAGATTGCTCATTGTTAATAACAATCAATTTACTTAAAGAGAAGAATACAACCAATTTATATCGCATAAAGAATAAAATTTGACTGACACTTGCTTTTGCATGGTGATTATGATGGATTCCAATGGAAAATTGAAAATTATACTCCCGCTTTTACTGATTGTATCAGCAATTCTCTTTGCGGGATGTACGGGGACTACCGATTCCCCGGCAACTGCAACACCAACGCAGACAGCCGTTGCTACATCCACGGCTACTGCTACAGCGACCACCGCGCAGCCGGTCACTCTTACTGTCTTTACGGCAGCATCGCTTACCGGCGCCTTCACTGACATTGCCGACGCTTACAATGCACAGTCCGACGGCATTACTGTACAGAACGTATTCGACGGTTCACAGGCACTCCGTACACAGATTGAACAGGGCGCAGAGCCTGACGTATTTGTATCGGCGAACACAAAACATATGAATGCCCTTGTAGACGAGGGATACATGGACAACGATACAGTCCAGCTGTTCCTTGAAAACTCAATGGCAGTAATCGTACCGGCAGACAATCCCGCAAACATCAAAACGCTTGCCGACCTTGCAAACCCCGGTGTAAAGATCGTAATTGGCACAAAAGATGTACCGTTCGGATCATACACGCGCCAGGTTCTTGAGAAGATGAACGCCAGCGAAAGCTACGGACCGGAATATGTCGATGCAGTATATGCAAATGTAGTCTCTGAAGAGACCGCAGTCAGCACGGTAGTTCCCAAGCTGACACTCGGCGAAGCAGACGCAGCATTTGTCTACAAGTCCGATATTCTGCAGGAATACAAAGATCAGCTGATTACTATTGAAATTCCAGCAGAATTCAATGTAGTTGCACAATATCCGCTCGGTGTTCTTGCCAGCACAGAAAACAAAGACGATGCTCTTGATTTCATAGAATTTGTACGCGGCCCAGAGGGTAGCGCTATACTTGAAGACTATGGATTTGATCCAATCCCTGAAAGCCAGTAAAATACTGGCATCATTTAAAGAGAAAACAAAAGGGATGGGATTTAATCTCGCCCTTTTCATTCTTATCTCGTTGTTCCTGCTGATCCTGATTTTTCCCATAGCATCGCTTTTCCTTAAAATCACGCCGGAGGAATTTGTAAGATCCCTTTCAGAACCTGTCGTTGTCGATGCAATGGTTCTTTCTCTTATAACTGCAACGATCAGCACCATCATCGTAATCGCGCTTGGAACCCCGCTGTCCTATGTAAATGCACGGGTAAAATACAGGGGAAGGGCCATAATCGACACCCTGACGGATCTTCCCATAGTTCTCCCGCCTGCTGTTGCAGGTCTCGCTCTGCTTATGGCATTCGGGAGAAGAGGAGTTCTCGGGAGTTATCTCGATCTCTTCGGGATACAACTTGCATTCACCACTGTCGCGGTCGTTCTGGCACAGGTCTTTGTAGCATCGCCCTTTTACATCCGTCAGGCAAGAGCGAGTTTTGAAGCGGTAGATCCGATATATGAAAACGCCGCAAAAACTCTCGGTGCATCCAAAGTTCAGGTCTTAATGAGGATAACGATACCCATAGCATCTTCCGGCCTAGTATCGGGTGCAATACTGACATTCGCACGCGCGCTTGGAGAGTTTGGTGCCACCCTGATGTTCGCCGGAAATTACCAGGGAAAAACACAGACCATGCCGCTTGCGATCTATACAACCATGCAGAGCAATATGTACGATGCAATAAGCCTGGCAATAATCCTGGTCGTAATCTCCTTCGCGGTGATAATGACAGTCAAGTACGTGACAAAGAGGGAGATCTGATGCTTTCGATCGATATTAAAAAGGAACTCAGGGATTTTACCCAGGAGATCTCTCTTTCGGTATCAGAGGGTGAAACGCTTGTCCTGATAGGAGAAAACGGTGCGGGAAAATCGACACTGCTGAATATGATCTCAGGACTACTGAATCCCGACGCCGGGACTATTTCGCTAAACCAAAGGACACTGTTCTCTGCAGATGAAAGAATAAATCTCCCGCCCGATGAAAGAAATATCGGTCACCTTTTCCAGTCATATGCACTCTTCCCTCATTATTCGGTATATGACAACATAGCCTTCGGGCTGAGATGCCGGAAGACGAGGAAAGCGGAGATCGAGGAGCGGGTAAGCGTCCAGATCGAGACGATGCATCTCTCGGAACTCAGGGATATCAATGTAGGCAGTCTTTCGGGAGGCCAGAGACAGAGAGTCGCTCTTGCAAGAGCCCTTGTCCTTGATCCGGATCTCCTCCTGCTTGACGAACCGCTTGCGGCAGTGGATGTCCTCATGCAGACCGAAATGCGGAGAGAACTCCGGCACAGGATGAAGGAAGCAAACATCCCCTCGATAATCGTGACCCATACATTTGCCGATGCGCTTGAACTCAGCGACAGGATAGCTATTATACAGGAAGGAAAGATCGTCCAGGAAGGATCTCCCGAGAAAATATTCAACGATCCCGCTACAGATTTTGTTGCAAAATTCACCGGAATGGAGAATATCTTCCGCGGAAAGTCCGTACAGAGAGCCGACGGGGAGGCTGAGATCCATGTCGGTTCCCTCGTTATACATACTGTAACACCCCTGGAGGGGGATGTGTATATAGCGATAAGAGCGGAAGAACTGATCTTTTCAAAAGAAGCGCTGGACTCGACAGCCAGAAATATCTTTTCAGGAGTTGTATCAGACATCAAATGGAACGGTGTATTGTCACGGATTACAGTGAACCTTGGAGAGATTCAGGTATCCGGATTAATAACGAGGCAGAGTCTAACACGCCTGAAGATTGAAAAAGGAGATCCAATACATGTCTCGTTCAAGGCCTCTGCCGTACATATATTCCCTTATACCAACTGAATTAATGTCCATATAGATATTAAAAAACTTTTTTGCAATTTCATGAATCCATGCGGTTTAAAATGAACCCTTTTTCCCCTGGAGCGGGAAGATCTGTTTCCTCTTCCTTTTTACCAGGAGCCTTTCTGGCTTTTTTAAGGGCGTAAGCCCCTGACGGGGCAACCCGGGCGCAGGATCGCTACGCAACCTGCGCAATTGAGATAGCCCGGCCTCCGGCCGGGAGAGATCAACTATCTGGAACATAACCCTGTTTTCTGGAATTTTGAGACCAACAACAAAACATTTTGGAGCAGGAGGGGACGCTTGCCCGTCCCCGAGTGAGACTTATCGCCATGGGGGGAGGGTCATAGGGAGGGGGATCTCCCCCTCCCTTTCTATTTATAGTAAATATTTTTTAGAAGCAACCCTTGCGCAAGTT
>NZ_KN360944.1:0-5398 GCF_000784355.1 Methanolacinia paynteri
AATTCCTGATGTACGTGTGACCGAAGCAACACTGACATGGTATTGGGTTCAGGACACAACTGTAAACCAGGAAATTACCATCCATAATTACGATTCCTCGGCAGCGAGCGGAAAGGTCATATTCTGGTCGATAGAAGATGTTTATGCCTATTATGTTACTTTCTCCAATCTTCCGTCAGGTGCAGATCTTAACGTGACAATCCCGTTTCAGGTAATAGCACAATCCAGTTCAGTGGGCTTAAAACCAATGGGAATTGAAATTCGGGTCGACCCGCTCGATGAAACATCATTTGCAGGAAGAGTGTCTGTTGATGCAATAGAAAAATACAACAACGATGCTTCACACCTCCCCGATCCTGACGGAGGAGATAATCTTGAACCAAGCGATCTGTACCATTTCCCTTACAATGATGGGTATAGCGAAGACAGATATCGGGTACTATCTGAAGCAGCACTGGCCGTAGATGATACAAATGTTCCTTATGAATCGGCTTACCACGCGATGCAACATGTGAATACAATAATGAATTACACTGAAACTGATTTTTATATCGAATACATAATGTCTGATCTATACACTTTAAAAAATGCCTCCGCAATAGATGGGAAATATATGGGAGTATGTGATGAATTTGCAACACTTTATACTTCATTTACCCGTGCATTAGGAATACCTACACGATTCATGGCATTTACAATGGTGACGCAGGATGGTAATCTTACTGGTCATGCTATAGCTGAATCATGGAATGGAACCACATGGGTACACTCAGATCCAACATGGAACTCATATGATAATCCACAAATTTATAAAAACGTAGGAAATCGTCACATAATTATTACAATCTACGATGATGCAGATGACTCATATTGCACTGTGGACCCGACAGGAGACGGCATTCTCAGGTATGAAGATTTCAGAACTCTCACATATCTCGGAGAAGTTCCGAGGTATAATTAACCTTTTTTTATGTTAAAAAAAATAAATTTCCTGATAATCGCGGCAATAATACTTGTACTTCTTGCCGGTCATGCAAATGCAGTACCTAATCCCCTTCCCGGGGAAGGTAATCACACACTCATTTTGTATGGAGTACATCCAAATGCAAAAAGCAATGAAGTTATTACCTCATTTTTAGCAGAACACCCCGATATCCGGTGGCATGAAAGTGCATATAATGAAACATATGAATATGTTTATGTCACTCCTGTAAATGAATGCAGTGAGCAGTTGATTTACCTGAATAAAATAGGAATTGACGAACGCAGCGAACCGTCGATTGTATCTGTCAGGATTATCGGGTGCGACAAGGTTCTTCCACTTGATCCCTTATTCCAGTTCCCGGAGGTTTTTGAGAATTACCCGTCGCTATCCGGGGACCAGGGCCTTATGGACTACATAGAAGAAAATATCCCGGGCCGCTGTGCGGAGGTGGAAAGAAGCGATTCGGAAACGGATGTTTATTTCATCGACGATACCGGAACTTTTACCGAGTACATCGTAACGATAGGAAAGGGCCTGTTCACGGACAATGCCGCCTATAGTACGTTCATATCAGAGGATTATTTCACGATTAACAAATCCGAAGCACAGGCCGAAGCTCTCGGACAACGCCCGGGCTGGAACCTCACCGGGGAAACGATCCTGAAGATCGACGACGACGTTTTTGCCTGGGAGATCCCGGTGTCAAACGGATCGGGGAAAGATACGATAATTATCCCGGCAGAACTTCGAGAGGGATATTCTGTCATGAAAACCGAGCCGAGAGGAATGCCGGGATTCGACCTGCTTTTGACTATCTGGAGTATTGGAACCGGTTCTATAATTCTTTCCAAAAGAAGAGATTAAAATAAACGGAGAAAATGGAAAAGCAGACTCTAATAGGATGCAGATGGGAGACGGCATTCTCAGATATGAAGATTTCAGAACACTCATCCCTCTCGGAGAAGTTCCGAGGTATAATTAACCTTTTTTTTATGTCGAGAAAAATTAAATTCCTGATAATAACGGCAATAATTCTTGCACTTCTTGTCGGTCATGCAAATGCAGTACCCAATCCCCTTCCCGGGGAAGGCGATCCGAAAGCTATTCTTAATTTATTTCATCCAAATGCAAAAAATAATGAAACGATCTCATCTTTCATAGATAAATACAGCGATTTCAAGTGGCATGAAATCCCATACAACGAAACTTTCGAGTATATCTATCTCACTCCGGCCAACGAGTGCAGTGAGCAACTTGTCTACCTGAATGATGTTCGGGCTGATGAACACAACCGCGAACCGTCGATTGTATCTGTCAGGATTATCGGGTGCGACAAGGTTCTTCCACTTGATCCCTTATTCCAGTTCCCGGAGGTTTTTGAGAATTACCCGTCGCTATCCGGGGACCAGGGCCTTATGGACTACATAGAAGAAAATATCCCGGGCCGCTGTGCGGAGGTGGAAAGAAGCGATTCGGAAACGGATGTTTATTTCATCGACGATACCGGAACTTTTACCGAGTACATCGTAACGATAGGAAAGGGCCTGTTCACGGACAATGCCGCCTATAGTACGTTCATATCAGAGGAGGATTTCACGATTGACAAATCCGAAGCACAGGCCGAAGCTCTCGGACATCGCCCGGGCTGGAACCTCACCGGGGAAACAATCCTGAAGATCGACGACGATGTTTTTGCCTGGGAGATCCCGGTGTCAAACGGATCGGGGGAAGATACGATAATTATCCCGGCAGAGCTTCGCGAGGGAGATTCTATCGTGAAAACCGAACCAAAAGGAATGCCGGGATTCGACCTGACTGCAACCATCCTCGGTATCGGTGCGGTTCTGGTTGTCATAGCCCGGAGAAGAAATTAGATATATACAGATTTTGTTAAAACCGATGCAAGCCCGGATGCGATTTTCAAATTTCCCGGAAAAAGATCTCCACAGCAAAAAAATTATTTCATACAAAATTTTCCGGCAGAATTATTTATGCAGGCATCATAGGATTTTATCGTAGCAAATATCTTCCTGATTACGGGGGTTATATCTATATGAGTAATCTTGAAAATATCCTTAGGGCGATTCCCGGTTATATCCTCGATCCCGCCGGGACATATGAAAAAAACAGAAACACGAATTCCTACCGGTCAATAGTAATACTCCTGATTCTTGATGCGGTCATCGCTCTCCTTTCAGGTCTTTCATTTATAATCTATGAGATTTTGAGCGGTTATTCTACCGGCCCGCGATTATTACTGCCAACTATGGTATTACATATCCTGGTAAACTTTATCCTCATAATCCTGGTAATCGTGGCTGTAATTCATTTTGCTTCAAGATATGAGAACAGGAATGTAAAATTTGTCGACTCCTTCAAAATTTCAATTGTAAGTTATACCTATTATATCGTAGTAATCGCGATATTCAACCTGATAAACGTATTATATACAGCCGGTACGGGCTATAATCCCGGCACCCAGATAAATTTTGCCGATTATCTGGCTCTCATTCTTGCACTGTTGGTTTTTATCCGGGTCTCTGCCGAAGGAATAAAGACATTGCACGGTCTTTCAGGATTGAAATCATATGTAATTGCAATAATCTCAATTGCAGCGGCGAAGATTATCGTATCTCTCGCCTCCTCCCCGATTGGGGACTTCTGTTTATTCGTGGGATTGTGAAGACAGAGGGCCGGATCACCTGAAAGCGGTTTAGACCGTTTCCATGAGACGGTCTATAATCCAAACAGAGGACATGAAAATGACAGAAACCAAACCCAAATTGATGATCGCGGTTTTACTGCTGGCTTCCGCTCTTATTCTCGGAGCAGCCTGTACCGGACTTCTGTCCCATCCGGTGAATTCCCAGACAGGCTCACAGGAAGATACGGTGCTTCCCGTGATGCAGGGGCAGTTCGATTCACTGGTTCTTGATACAAACCTTCCCACATCTCCTGAAGTTATAGCTGTCTATAAAATCAGGTCGATTGATCTGGTTAAGGATGGAGATGAAACAAAAGCCTTCTCGATCAAAAACAGCATTCCATCTGCAACTGAAGCACCCGCTCTTGCAGAGAAGGCTCTTGAGAAATACGGAGGACTACCGGAAGATGCACAACTTGTCGATGCGGTTCCCCGATACCTGAATAAATACAACCTTACAACTGAATCGGTCGAAGAACAACATCCAATCGGAACACAGGTAAGGTATATCCAGATCCTCAATGAACTTCCGGTTATTGGTGCTTCGATCAACATGAACCTCGGAGAAGAAGGTGAGATCATAAAGATCATGAAGGCATGGCCGGAATATGAACAAACAGGAGAAGTGGATATTATCCCGGCTGATAAGGCATACGAAAAACTCAGGAACTCCGAAACCATCGACAGATACCAGGGCACCCTTCCAAAAGGAACTAAAATAACTAAAATTACCCCGGGTTACAAGCTGTACAATCCATGGAAACAGGATAGCGAACCATACTTAAAACCGGTATGGATCTTCTATGCAGTTACAACGTTTGATCCCGAATCCTTCCCACTTATGGTAGATGCAACTGCCTAAATCTCCGCCCACACAGCCGACAGATTCTTTTTACCTGCCATTGTCGGATAATCCAGGATGATTCCATCACAAAATCCGTGGTGCTTTTCAGGATAAGTGAGATAGCGCATTAGAAAAAATCAGCGACTATTTTTAATATTTTTCTGAAATTTTCCCAAAATTTTAGTTCTACTAAATCTAAAAAAAATATCACTCATCAATAAAGTAATTTTTTCATTTTTTTTTAAGCATTGTTCAAGAGCATGGTGAAAATCATTATTATATGTTTACACCATATTTTCAACCGGGGGCGGATGAAGGAGTGATCCTTCACTAAACCCCTTTTCAAAAAAAACCAAAGTATCGGTTAAGTAAAGGACCTGGCCTCAGGGCTCCGATTACCACATCAAACCCTGTTGCCTGGTCTTTCATTTGCCGACTAAACCGGCATCATCTATGTCAGCATTATTGCAGATTAAGGTTTGCATGCCGGTAAAAACTGAAACGAGGTAAAAAAATGAAAACAAAATACGGTATGCGGGCCTTGGGTCTGCTATTGGTAGTGGCACTCGCCGGTGCGATCTTCGTTCCGGGTGTAAATGCTCTTGTTCCTATTAATGCATCAGGAGTATGGCTTGATGATTTTGACTATATGCTTGAACCCGGAGATATTCCGGGAGATAATCCTGAAATTAAGATAACTCCTACAAAAAAGATCGATGAAGACCAGGCTAAATCATATCCCGGTTTAATGATTATGGATTCAAAACGCAAGGAAGAATTTAAAGAAATCGATGCTAAGGTTAAAATTCTCTCAGACGGAAAAATGACACTTTCGGTACCAAATCAGGAAAAAGTCGCAGGTACC
>NZ_KN360944.1:5579-16569 GCF_000784355.1 Methanolacinia paynteri
GCAGGTGGAGATCTTAATGTGACAATCCCGTTTCAGGTCATAGCACAATCCAGTTCAGTCGGCTTAAAGCCGATGGGAATTGAAATTCGGGTCGACCCGCTCGATGAAACATCATTTGCAGGAAGAGTGTCTGTTGATGCAATAGAAAAATACAACAACGATGCTTCACACCTCCCCGATCCTGACGGAGGGGATAATCTTGAACCAAGCGATCTGTACCATTTCCCTTATAATGACGGATATAGCGAAGACAGGTACTTGGTACTGTCTGAAGCTGCACTTGCCGTAGATGATACAAATGTTCCTTATGAATCGGCTTACCAGACGATGGAATATGTCAATGATGTAATGAGATATAACAACGATTCATCGCACCTGGAATACATATTTTCTGATCTATATATGATCAACAATTCTGTCAATGACAAATATGAAGGAGTGTGTGATGAATATTCCACGCTGTATACTTCCTTTACCCGTGCAGTGGGGATTCCCACGCGATTCATGGCCTTTTCAATGATAATGCAGGATGGTAATATTACCGGTCATGCTATAGCTGAATCATGGGACGGAAGTACATGGGTTCATTCAGATCCAACATTATATAGATTTGACAATCCACAGATTTATATAAATGACAACAATAGTCATATAAATATTACCATCTATGATGATGCAGATGACTCCTATTACACCCAGGATCCACAGGACCCGACAGGAGACGGCATACTCAGGTTTGAAGATTTCAGAACACTCACCCATCTCGGAGAAGTTCCGAGATATAATTAACCTTTTTTTATGTCGAGAGAAAGAAAAATAATGGTAACTGGGCTATTTATTTTTGCACTTCTCGTCGGTCATGCAAATGCAGTGCCCAATCCCCTTCCCGGGGAAGGAAATCAGATCGGAATACTATACATGATCCATCCTAATGCAAAAGACAATGAAGTCATCACCTCATTTTTAGCAGAACACCCCGATATCAGCTGGCGTGAAAGTGTCTATAATGAAACATTTGATTATATCTATATCACTCCTTTGAACGATTGCCGCGAGAAGCTTGTATATATAAATCAAAGAAAAGTTGACGAACGCAGCGGACCGTCGATTGTATCTGTCAGGATTATCGGTTGCGACGAGATTCTTCCACTTGATCCCTTATTCCAGTTCCCGGAGGTCTTTGAGAATTACTCGTCGCTATCCGGGGACCAGGACCTTATGGACTACATAGAAGAAAATATCCCGGGCCGTTGTGCGGAGGTGGAAAAAAGTGATTCGGAGACTGATGTTTATTTCATCGACGATGCAGGAACTTTTACCGAGTACATCGTAACGATAAGAAAGGACCTGTTCACGGACAATGTCGCCTATAGTACTTTCATATCAGAGGAGTATTTCACGATTGACAAATCCGAAGCACAGGCCGAAGCTCTCGGACAACGCCCGGGCTGGAACCTCACCGGGGAAACGATCCTGAAGATCGACGACGATGTTTTTGCCTGGGAGATCCCGGTGTCAAACGGATCGGGGGAAGATACGATAGTTATCCCCGCAGAGCTTCGCGAGGGATATTCTGTCATGAAAACCGAACCGAAGGGGATGCCGGGATTCGACCTGACTGCAACCATCCTCGGTATCGGTGCGGTTCTGGTTGTCATAGCCCGGAGACGAAATTAGATATATACAGATTTTGTTAAAACCGATGCAAGCCCGGATGAGAGTTTCAAATTTCCCGGAAAAAGATCTCCACAGCAAAAAAATTATTTCATACAAAATTTTCCGGCAGAATTATTTATGCGTGACTCAAAGGATTTTATCGTAGCAAATATCTTCCTGAATACGGGGGTTAAATCCGAAATGAGTAACTTTGAAAATATCCTTAGGTCGATTCCCGGTTATATCCTCGATCCCGCCGGGACATATGAAAAAAAAAGAAACACGAATTCCTACCGGTCAATAGTAATACTCCTGATTCTTGATGCGATTGTCGCCCTCCTTTCAGGTCTTTCATTTATAATCTATGAGATTTTTAGCGGTTATTCTACCGGTCCGCAATTATTACTGCCAACTATGGTATTACATATCCTGGTAAACTTTATCATTATAATCCTGGTAATCGTGGCTATAATTCATTTTGCCTCCAGATATGAGAACAGGGATGTAAAATTTGTCGACTCCTTCAAAATTTCAATTGTAAGTTATACATATTATATCGTAGTAATCGCGATATTCAACCTGATAAAGGTATTATATACAGCCGGTACGGGCTATAATCCCGGCAGCCAGATATATTTTGCCGATTATCTGGCTCTCATTCTTGCACTGTTGGTTTTTATCCGGGTCTCTGCCGAAGGAATAAAGACATTGCACGGTCTTTCAGGATTGAAATCATACGTAATTGCAATAATCTCAATTGCAGCGGCGAAGATTATCGTATATCTCGCCTCCTCCCCGATTGGGGACTTCTGTTTATTCGTGGGATTGTGAAGACGGAAGGCCGGATCACCTAAACGCAGGTAGCAGTCGTTTCGGCCTCACCCTGCTCTTTCCATAACGCCCGGTTCTGTTAATCGATCTTTATTTCGGCAGAATTATTTATGCCGGATTCAAAGAATTTAATCATAGCATTTATCTTTTAAAATAAGGGGGGTCATGTTCGATATGATTAATTTTGAAAATGTCCTGAGGTCTGTTCCCGGTTATATCCTGGATCCTGCCGGGACATATGAAAAAAACAGAGATGAGGGTTACTCCTATGCAATAGCAACACTTGTAATTCCTTATGCTGCCATCTTTATTCTTTCGGGTCTTTTAATGGCAATAAATGATATCTTCACCGGGAGACCAATTTATTACGCTCAATTCCTTTTTCAGAGCATGGGAATATATAGCCTGGTAATCTATTCCATCCAGATCCCGGTTATCGTGTTTGTAATTCATTGCGCCTCAAAACTAGAGAACAGGAATGCAAAATTTATTGATTCCTTCAAAATTTCACTCACAGGTTATACATTTTATATTTTTTTAATCGGGGTATATACCCTGATAAATTCATTATTGATTATATTTGATATGAATACTATTACCTTAAGCCTCTTCATAGGTTATCCTTTTTTTATTCTTATGTTGCTTCTTTTTGTCCGGGTTTCGGCCGAAGGGATAAAGGTATTGCACGGTCTTTCCGGACTGAAATCATATGCAATTGCAATAATCGCTGCTTCGACAGCATATTTTATCATATATCTCGGTAATTCCTGGATTATGGCCATCTTTCAATTCATAAATTTTTGAAGACAGGGTGCAGGATTTCCTGAAAACGGTGCCTACCGTTTCCATGATACGATATATTATTCAGATTGGAGGACATGAGAATGACAGAAAACAAAGCCAAATGGATGATCCCGGTTTTACTGCTGGCATTCGCTCTTATTCTCGGAGCAGCCTGTACCGGACTTCTGTCTCATCTGCCTAATCCGGTGAATACCCAAACAGGCTCACAGGAAGATACAGTGCTTCCTGTGATGCAGGGACAGTTCGATTCACTGGTTCTTGATACAAAACTTCCCACATCCCCTGGAGTTATGGCTGTCTATAAAATCAGGTCGATTGATCTGGTCCGGGATGGAGATGAAACAAAAGCCTTCTCGATCAAAAACAGCATCCCTTCTGCAACTGAAGCACCCGCTCTTGCAGAGAAGGCTCTTGAGAAATACGGAGGACTACCGGAAGATGCACAACTTGTTGATGCGGTTCCCCGATACCTGAATAAATACAACCTTACAACTGAATCGATCGAAGAACAACATCCAATCGGAACACAGGTAAGGTATATCCAGATCCTCAATGAACTTCCGGTTATTGGTGCTTCGATCAACATGAACCTCGGAGAAAACGGCGAGATTATAGACATCTTAAAAGCATGGCCGGAATATGAACAAACAGGAGAAGTGGAAATTATCCCGGCTGATAAGGCATACGAAAAACTCAGAAACTCCGAAACCACTGACAGATTGCAGAGCAGCCTTCCAAAAGGAACTAAAATAACTGAAATTACCCTGGGATACAAGCTGTACAATCCATGGAAACAGGATAGCGAACCATACTTAAAACCGGTATGGATATTCTATGCGATTACAACGTTTGATCCCGAACCCTTCCCGCTGATGGTAGATGCAACTGCCTGAATCTCCTCCCACACAGCCGACAGATTCTTTTCCCCCCCATTGCCGGAGATTCCAGAATGATTCCATCACAAAATCCGTGGTGCTTTTCAGGATAAATGAGATAGCGCATTAGAAAAAATCAGCAACTATTTTTAATATTTTTCTGAAATTTTCCCAAAATTTTAGTTATATTAAATCTCAAAAAAATAGCACCCATCAATAAAGTAATTTTTTCATTTTTTTTTAAGCATTGTTCAAGAGCATGGTGAAAATCATTATTATATGGTTACACCATATTTTCAACCGGGGGCGGAGGAGGAGTGATCCTTCATAAAACCCCTTTTCAAAAAAAACCAAAGTATCGGTTAAGTAAAGGACCTGGCCTCAGGGCTCCGATTACCACATCAAACCCTGTTGCCTGGTCTTTCATTTGCCGACTAAACCGGCATCATCTATGTCAGCATTATTGCAGATTAAGGTTTGCATGCCGGTAAAAACTGAAACAAGGTAAAAAAATGAAAACAAAATACGGTATGCGGGCCTTGGGTCTGCTATTGGTAGTGGCACTCGCCGGTGCGATCTTCGTTCCGGGTGTTAGTGCTTATCAGGCTGATTCGTATGGATTTGATACTGATGAACCAAGTCCATTGGACACGAGACCTACAGCCAACTATGTAAAAAACAAATTATCATCAATGGGTTACAGTCCATCTGACCGACATTATGATGAAAGGGCCATAGACGGCTATAATGAACTGGAGGATACAGATGTATTTTTCTTTAGTGGACATTCATCACCTGGAAGGCTCCAGTTTGGAGAGAATGCCGGAGGTCGTTTAACATTTATTTTTGCAGACGGTACTTTATTACCAAGAATCAGTGAAATGTCACAGAGTCAGTTATCCAATCTAAAATTGGCAGTTTATCTTGGATGTTATTCGGCTACAACTGATCATAATCTTGGAAACCTTGTCGAAGAAACAAGTGACAAAGGTGCAGATTGTGTAATTGGTTTTGAGCAGACTGTAAATTCCATAGCTGCCGACTACTGGGCGAGAGAATTTTTTGACGCCTTGGACGATGGACAGAACATAGGAAACGCTTTTGACATAGCTTGGTGGGCTGAATATCTTGAATATGGCGACGACGGAGGATTGTCCCATAAAACAATTGAAGGAGACGATAATCAAGTCATAGATTTATATTAAGGTGAGAGAAGATGAACAGAATTTTGAAATGTATGGTAGTATTAATATTGCTGAGTTCTATGGCAACCCTGTGCTATGCCCAATCGCAAAGCAGTGCATACCAGGATGTAGGAATAGCTGAAGCAGAAGAAAGTTTGAGAACTTTTTTATCTTCAATTGATAATGAACGATCCGGTGCTGATATCAGGATCACATCCCAGGGAGATTTCGCTACATCTGCGGGTGATTACTACGAATTTGAAACAGATGAAGGAAATTTCAAGGTTTATAAAAAAACCGGAGAGGTTGAATCGGCTTGGTTTTACCAGGATCAAACAAATTCCGGCAAAAGCGACCTGTCCAAAGACGAGAGCCTGAAACTCGCCAAAGAATTTGCACAGGAACACTATCCGGCATTTGATAACCTGAACATGGTATTAATCGATTCGGAAAAATCTGAAGGAAATAACGGAAGAGCGAGATATCTCTTCAAATGGTATGAAGTTGAAAATCCCCTCTTCGACACTGAAGTCTATACTTCCAATTATGTAATTATTGCCGTAGAAGGTGGAGAAATTGCAGGATACATCGGTGTTGAAAGAGAGACTGAAGTTTCGCTCAATCCTGAAATAAGCGAAAGCGAAGCAATGGAAAAGGCAGTATCTGCAATCAGTCTTCCTGCAGATCCCGACGGGAATTATGAATACGATAATAAACTATGCATCAGCTATTTCGACGGAAAACAAAACCTTGCATGGTATATCAACATAGATAACGGAATGGATTCCTGGGGATATGCCAGTGGAGGACAGGCTGTAATCGATGCACACAATGGAGATGTTCTTTTAAAGAATCCTTATATGTAGAGGCAGAATTGATGAAGAAAAAAATTACCCTTTTTTTATCGTTCCTGATAACGATTGCTATCGTATTTATTATTTTAATAACCATAATCCCCGGAAATAGTGTTCCAGAAGATAATGATCAATATTTCAGCAACAGCCCTGTTCTTTCAAACAATACAAATGCCAAGTGCTATGGAGGATATCCATGGGTAGAAGAGGAAGTATATGGAAGGGATGTAAGCGCCCCGACAATTCATGCCGACAAGATACTAAATGAGATAGGATACTCGTCAGATTATTATCTTGAATCAGATTCGGACCTTATGCTGACAAATATGTCTAATTCATCCGTGATTTATTATATCGGACACGGCTGCCCCTCTGCCTTATGCTTTGATTCATCTTCATGTGTCACTTGTGACGATGTTTCCGGGATGGATGAAAACGAATTGAGCGAACTGGACATGGCGGTTTATATCTCATTCGGCTCAGCTTCCGACAGCAGATTCGGAAATATCGCATATGAAACATACCGGAAAGGTGCGAAATCCGTTCTGGGGTTTGATTCCGTATTGTTGATGGAAAACTCGAAACAATGGTCGGACTACTTTATGGACGGCCTTATGGAAAATCTCACCGTCAGGAACTCTGCCGATAGTGCATTATGGGACGAAATGCTTTACTATGGCGGAGATTCCGGAAATATTGAATCCGTTAAGATATATGGATCAGAAAACATCAGAATAAAACGAAACTCAATTTAATTTCGTCTGGATTAAAATTTTTGACAAAAGACATCATTTTTTGAATACGGTAAACAATTCCCTGAAAAAATCATCGTGCGGAGCGAAAGTAATCCGGAAAACAAACCGCGATACGAAAGTGTTTCCGGAAAAAATCGCCGATTGTCGAGTAAAGCAAATATAGAAGACTGCCGTAATCATACCTGTGCCAAAAAGAATCCCGATTTGCCAGAATCCTTATAATCTATGCACGGAAGACTGCCCGTTTCGCCAGACATGCACCATCAGCAGGGTGCCCATGCTGATACATTCGGTTGTGATACATTACAGGCTGGGCAGAATTTACGGAGATGATTACATAAACGAACTCATGATAATGCGGTGCGAATCCATCGATTCCGCCTGCCATCCGGAGGGGATCGATTTAAAGGAAAAATTGCGGCCCAGGATAAGAATGGAGGCATTATAATATGTGCCCCCCGGATACAGACCCGGAAAACGTTTTCCTTCGCGAGAAGAACGGCAATCTATACTATGTCGTCCGCAGCGGGAAGGGAAACGGCAGAAAAGAATCATGGTACAGGATAAAAGATTCCGAGAAAGATCTTATCGAACAGATCCTGGAAGGAAAGAAACAGATCCTCGATGAGATCGTCGAGTTCCCCTGCATGAATCCCGATTGCAGGAACAAAATAAAGATGACCAGGGTGCAGCTGGAGGAGTTCTTCATAAGCTACAAGAAAAAATACGACATGGTCGTCTTCCCCTGCTGCTCGAAAGAATGCCGTGACAAGCTTCTAGAAAAGCACGGCGGCGAACTGATCTGCCGGGATGACAAACGGTGACATAACCGAAAACCTCCCCGGCCTGCCACAAAAATCCGGATTTCCTATGAAAATCACATGTGATTTACATGAAACAGTGCATGAAACCCGTGTTTCATGAACGTTTTTCCGCAAACCTGACTTCCCTTTTTTATATTCTAATACAATTCAAATGCATGGGAGACATTGATTCCGATATTGCCGTCATAAAAAACGATATTGCACATATCAAAGACGGAGTCGAAGAGATAAAAAACAACTGCCAGAAAAGGGATGAAGACTGCGACTGCAGGTTTACAGAACTGTACAATTCCAGGGCAGACCATTCTTTGAAGATAAAAGAGATCGAAGGCCAGCTCTCATTTCATAACAAGATCCTCGCCGGATTCGGGGCGTTAGGTCTGGCCCTGGTAACGATCTGCGGCGATATTGCCACATGGTTCAGGGGTGTATAATGATACCTTCGGATGTAAAAGAGGCGATCTTTGGGAGTATCCCGGATCATCTGGACACGATCAACGTCTGCGTCGGATATGCCGACCGCTGCGACGTGGCCCTCGAACTGCAATCATATCCTGTCGTCGCAACCGTCAGGTATTCGGGGGATAAAACAGATAAAAGCCGCACACCGGTAAACCATATACTCGACGTCCAAAAGGAAAATGGCGAGATCACCTACACGATGGGAGAATACCGGCAGGACACGGTCTCACTCGCAGTCTATGCCGTCGATTCCGGAGAAATCCCGGCGGGCGATCTGCTGGACGATTATATGCAGCTGTTGCAGGCGTGGGCGTTAAAAGATCTTCCGGACATAGTAGAGATCGCCGAAAGAAAAGAGATGTCCGATATCTCCGAATCCGGTGACGCGCTGACAAGAAATTTCGATGTTGTCATACGAACGGCCCTCACCTATGAAAGGGTCGATCCGGCAGCGGCATCGATAGAAACCGACTTTTCTTTATAAACTCTTTTTTCATTCTCTTTTTGTATGCCAGATATTCGTGATGCAATCAAGATCACATCTATGGTCAGTACAGCCGCATCTGTAACCCAGTGGGGCGTGCCGGCCATAATTGGTGAAAGTTCAGCAACAGAGAAAAACACCCCGAAAAAATTCACCAGTCTCGAACTCGTGAAGACCGAGCACGGTGAAGACTCCGATGTCTACAAAGGGGCGTATGCGATGCATAAGCAGGGAGTGAAAACGATATACACCGTTTCAGTCAATGCTGCAACGCCGGGAACACCCACCGCAAGCGAGGTCGAAAGTGCTCTTAACACCTTACTGACTTACGTCGCGGCGGGAGAGATCGATGCCGCAGTACTGGCGGGGATTACCGCTTCCGGTCTGCTCGAAAAACTCCAGGCCTTCGCCGATGAAGCAAGGATCATCTTCGTTGCAACACACGCGGAAGACGAGACTCTTGCAAACATACTCTCGGCCGCCGGATCGCTCGAGAGCGTGAACGGGTTCTTTGTCGCGTACAAGTCTGTTGAATCGGACGACGTGGCATGTGCGGTTATGGGAGCGATCATGGCCCGCAGGCCGTTCTATACTCTCACGTGGCTGGAAGTCGATGTCGATGTCGACGATTATTACAGCCCCTCGGATCTCGCGAGCCTCGAGGACGGACGCGTAAATGCAATTATACAGTACAGCGACGACAACCGGCTGAGCAACGGCATGAGCCTGAACGGCACGGTTCCGTTCATCGATACGACAAGGACCCAGTATTACATCGAGACTCTCATTGCAAAGGCAATTGCGGAAGAGAGACTGAATGCATCCCAGGTCGCATACACGCGGAAAGGCTTCGAGGTAATCAGGAGCTGGATCGTGGCCCCCCTTGAAGAGTTGGTACGCGGGAACCTGATCGACTCGTATTCGGTTACAATGCCCAAAATGGATGATATAACAACCGAAGACCAGGCAAACCGTAAGATTACTGGCGTAAAGATCGAGGTGCAGACAATAGGAGACGTCCAGGCTTTCGAGATAAGCCTCAACATTAAGGTGTGATAAAAATGGCGACAAAATTCGACGTGGATGACATATCCTGCAGTTTCAACGGAACCGAAGTGACCGGCCTGAAGTCTTTCAAGCCTGAAAACTACCAGAAGGAGACAACCTTCATCTCGGGAATACACGGACCGACCGGACACCAGCACAAGTACAGGGAGCCCAAAGCCACCCTTACGGTCTCGCCGGATTCAAACATTATCGAGATGGCCGACGGACTTGCAGAATCTAAAGACACATTCTCGATCGTGTTCCAGACTCCTTTTAAGGTCTACAACTGTATCGACTGCGTCATCGATTCGATCGACGACGGGGAGCAGAACGAAGAGGCACAGGACGTAACAATTACGTGCGTTCCCCTCAAGATCGAAGTCCAGAAGGTCAGGTAATGATCGATAAATCCAAATTTTTTTACAACGAGGACGAGGATAATTTAGAATTCGAATTCGAGGGCGACACCTTTACGTGCAGAAAGATTACGGGCCTCGAGCTTACGAGATGTCTCGACAAAAGGGATGTTTCGACAATGTACAGGAACCTGATTCTCAAATGCATGGTTGAACCGTCGTTTTCGGCAAAAGAGATCGAAAGACTGTCCGCAAAATACTTCATGGGCCTCGGTTCCAGGATCCTCCAGGAGCACGGAGCTGATATCGAGGATTTTCTCAATACGGGGAAGACTTCCTGAACTCGTGGGAAGCGGAAGTCAGACTGGATCTCGAACTTTATCTTCTTGCAAAGGAGCTCCGGACCGACGTAGAGGTTGTCCGGCGATGGCCCTACGAAAAGCAGATGAAATGGCTCATCGCCCTGGGACTGATCGTCGAAAACCAGAGAAAAGCCGTCCGGGACGCATCGAAGCACAAAAAAGACGACGGTGAGATCTACATCCTTGAAGACGACAGGATGGTATATTATTCCTGATTACCTTATGCAGATCCGAATTCACCGGAACAAAATCCTTTTTTGATTTTTTCGCGGTTTAAAATTGTTTTTTGATCTTCTCTGTTTTATACGAGTAAATAATTTCGAGATAACATACATCCTCACATACTTTCAGATATAATTCAGGCAACCCCGGCATCGGCGGCAGAGCCGCCGAACGGCCCCTGCCCAGGGGCCTTGCCATAAGATAATCTTCCCATTGCACGCCCGGGGACCGGCGAGGGTCCCCCGGGCTGTTGAATTCAGTCTTCCCCGGTATA
>NZ_KN360944.1:16703-17168 GCF_000784355.1 Methanolacinia paynteri
TTGTCAAAAATAGTGAAACTTGTTTTTGTTTCACCTGCAACAATTATTAGGATCATGTATTTTGATATTTAATGTGTAGACGATCGTGCAACAAAACATTTAATGTATGAGCCATAATCGTTAGAAGGGCTGATTGGAGCACGACCGCTCCTTCAAGAGAGGCAAGAAATTTCTGTTCCGCAACCTCACCTGGACAGACAGATCTTCCGCCGTGTTTCCAGGATCCCCGTGCCCCCAAAACAAATTTATACCCACCTAAATTCATAAATTGCATCTGAACACAAAAACGGGTTCCAAATCGCAGAGCCCAAAAATCATCCCAAGGATAGGATTGCCCTAAAAAGGCTCATACTTTTTTTTTGAATTTACATGAAACAGTCCATGAAACCTTTGTTCAAAACGTTTTCATAAATACTATATGCACCCGTTTTTTATGTCCCGCGTGTGACTGCAAAGGAGACAGAT
>NZ_KN360945.1:0-1061 GCF_000784355.1 Methanolacinia paynteri
ATTGTCGTTCTCGATCCTCCTTTTTACGGCATTGATTACGGCCTTGTCCGTAGCAGGAGGAGGGATCATGTCCCTCGACGACGTGAGCCCCTCGCGGCCAAGGGCGGAGAGCGGAGCGATCTGGATATCGATATCGCCGGCCACTAACCTCTTTACGATCAGCTCGGCACATGCCACGTCCATGTAATCGGAGAAGAGCTCCCTGAACGCCTCCTCCTGTATCGCTGTCCCTTCGAAGAGATCGATCAGTTTGTGCATACTGAACTTCTCGTAGTCAGCATCCGCATCGATCGCACCGAATTTCTTGGCGATCTGAACCACCTTCCACCTGAATATGGCAGTTCTCTTGAGGGCGATCTCGAGAAGTCCGCGGATGTGATCGGGATCGATCGAGTTTATCGTTTCAAGAACATCCACCGCACCTATTTCCCTCGGGAGCCTCAGCAGTATCCTGTATGCACCGATCTCGACCCCTACCGTCGTCCCGAATCTCGCGCTGAGCAGGATTGATATCAACCGCCCAAGGGCTTCGTTCGCCTTGTGCCCCCCGCAGAGATTTATCACCACCCCTTCATCGTAGTGTTCGATCGTCATCAGCCGGTCGGATGCCACCGGTGATCTGGCGTGATCCATTCCGTCGAGGAACTGAAGGATGAAATTCTCCGAAACCTTGTCCGCATCATACTTGCCGAGCTTCCTCTTCCGGCGGATGCTGCCGCTCTCCTGCGCAACGGCGTAGGGAACCGGGATCTGCTCACCCTCCCATGACGGCAGTTCGCCTCTCATCTTCACCGCAGGTTCGACCTTCACCATCCCGTCCTCGATCGCGAGAACCTGCCACAACTGCCCCTTGGTAACGAAGACCGCACCGGTATGAATCCAGCTTATGACAAACGACTCGTCGAGGGTACCGACGATCCGGCGGGTCAGGATATCCAATATCTTCACCTTCTTCTCGTCGTGGATCATCGAAAGGTTCGAGTACATGTACTTCCTGCACCGCCCGGTTCGTATGACTGTTCCCGCATCGCGGCGGATCATCCTGTGATATTCAAGCTGCG
>NZ_KN360945.1:1131-7693 GCF_000784355.1 Methanolacinia paynteri
GAAGCGGTTCGAAACTGTTGAAAACCGCAGACCTGCCAAGAATTTTCACGATCCTCTCTTCAGGGATCTCGCCGTATTCGAGCGCCATCGCGGAGACCTGGTTCGCAATAACGTCGGCGGCATTCTCCGGGATCACCACGTCTTCGCACTCGTTCGACATCGCCTTCTTCGCAATCACGAGCGACTCGACAAGATCGTCGAAGCCGGTTGCAAGTATAGTCCCTCTCGAAACCGTGTCCAGCCTGTGCCCCGCCCGCCCGACACGCTGGAGGAGACGCGAGACCTCACGCGGAGAGCCGAACTGGAGGACATGCCCGATATGGCCTATGTCGAGCCCGAGCTCCATCGAGGACGTGCAGATCAACGCCTTCACCTTCCGGTTTTTGAACTTCTCCTCGGCCTCGATCCTCACCTCCCTCGAAAGCGAGCCGTGGTGCACCTCGACATCCCCGCGATCGAAGAGCTGCTGGCCGAGCGCCTCCGCAGTGGTGCGGGTGTTGACGAATATCAGGACGGACTCGTTCTTATCGATAAGTTTCGATACGAACTTCGCCTGCGACGAAAACTCGCCTCCCGCGTACTTCACGTCGATGGAAAGCCTCGGGGCCGAAGGGATGTTCACGAGATGATACGGCCGGTCCCCGCAGAGGAAACGGGTGACATCTTCCGGATTTCCGACAGTCGCCGAGAGGGCGATCCTCTGGAACTCCCCTGCCTGTTCGACGATCCGTTCGAGTGCAACCGAGAGCTGGGCGCCCCTCTTGCTTCCGGCAAGCTCATGGATCTCGTCGATAACGACATACCTGACACTCTTCAGGTGCTCCCTCAGGTTCTTTCCCATGAAGAGTGCCTGGACGGTCTCGGGTGTGGTTATCAGGAGGTCGGGCGGATTTTTCGACTGGCGTGCCCTCTCCGCCTGTGTCGTATCGCCGTGACGGACGCCTACGGTCAGGCCGAGCTCTCCGCACCACCATTCGAGTCTTGAGAGGATGTCGCGGTTCAACGACCGGAGTGGAGTGATATAGAGTGCACGGAATCCCCTGCCCCTGTTCTCATCCCTGAGGAGCTTGTGGAATACCGGAAGCATCGCGCTCTCGGTCTTTCCCGTTCCTGTCGGTGCGATGCAGAGCGTATGATGCCCCTGCATGATCGGCGGTATCGCCTCCTCCTGGGTGTCGGAGAGTTCTTCGAAGCTCCTTTTGTCGAGAAGCTTCCGGATCTCCGCATCAAGCATATCAATCGCTTTTGGCAGCGATGATCCCCCCTATGGTATCGATATATGTCCCGTCCGCGAGGAAGACGTCGGCGGTCTCCTCTTTAATGCACCTAGAAAGAGGGCTCAGCCCGCTCTTCTTCATTTCGCAGACGTCCATTCCTCCCGCAAGCTCAAAGAACGCCGGGGCGAAGAGGACGCGGGTTCCCGGCCGGAGACCTTTCATATCGAGCAGTTCATCGTCGATCTCCGCGAGGACGAATGACGGGACACCTCTCATGAAGCAGCCGACTTCGTCGTAAAGATGAACGACCGGGTGATGATGCCCCACGACGATCAGGCCGCCGGTAATCTCAGGGGATGGAAAAGTATGTCCGTGCATATAGCCGGTATTCCTGATCATGCAGCCTGTCTTCGGGAGGAGTTCGTCTTTGCGAAGAAACAGCTCGATTCCCACGTCGTGGTTTCCGGGAAGAACCTTCAGGTCGATCTTCGCCCTGATCGCATCAAGGATCTCGGGCATCTCCCTCTTCTCCTGCCACGATGTGACCGGAACAGAATCCTTCACGTCCCCGAGTAGCAGGAGGAGATCAGCGCCCGAGACATCTATGCAGTCCAGCAGCCTCCGGAGCCTTTCCGGGGTATTGCTCATGATATGAACGCCCTTCCTGGACAACTCGGACTCCGCCCCGAAATGTGTGTCAGCTACGACAAGTATCCTCAGGTCGTCCTCTTCGACGACAAACGCAGGGCCCTCCGGGAGAAATTCGGGTTTCATACTACTGATAAAAATAAAATAACCAAACGGCTACAGCCGCCTTATGTACCCGCCGGCAGGGAGATAGCACTCGCCATCCTCCACAAGCGATCCTATTGTTCTTTTTATATCCGCTTCGCTTAGTCCGGACGATTTACAGGTATTAATCAGATCTTCGACCAGCATTCCCTTTTTACCTGAATTGATATCAATAATCTCCAGTATCTTCTCCGAATAGTCGGGGCTCCCGGGAGAGCCGGAGCCGTCCTCTCCTGAAGATGAAGATTCGCAGACCGCATCAAAAACACGTTCTACAAACCCAGCGTAGCGGCACATATCCTTCAGGTCCGGTTTCGCATTTTCATTATCAAGAGATGTCTCCATCCTCTCTATAGTATCCCGGAGGACAGCACATGCCCATGAATCCCGGGCACTCCTGTCCACGGGAATTACCGCTTCGGCAATAATGTGCATCCCGCCGTCAGCAGTCGCCTTCCCCGTAACAGATACAAACGAGGGAACCTCTGCTCCTGCAAGAGACCTGCCTGTTGATGAATCCTTTTTCCCGCCGTCCACAAGGAAGACACCTGTCGGATCCGAAACTCTCGCAGTAACCTTCCCTGAAACACGGGATGTTTCAACCCCGGAAACAGCTCCTGCAACACTGACCGTATCGAACACCTCCCCGAGAGGCGAGATGCAGCCACCGGCACCAGACTCTGCCGATTCGTTGAATTCAAAGGCGAACAGCCCTTTTGCAGGATGCAGCATACTTAAAATAAATCTCCGGAGTTACAAATAAAATCTTACCCGTCATGCAATAATAGGATCGATGATGCCATAATAAATCAAAACAAAACCTAAAGACATTGCCTGAATAATACAGCATTATACACCACTGATACAGCATTACCTTTTGAGAGGTCATAGCGGATGGACGAGAACAATACGATATGGACGGAAAAATACAGGCCGAAGACCCTTGACGACGTTGTCGGGCAGAAGGAGATCGTCGCACGCCTGAAATCATATGTCAAAACCGGCAGCCTGCCACACCTCCTCTTCACGGGCCCGGCGGGGATCGGCAAGACAACCTCGGCGGTCGCCCTCGCCAGGGAATTCTTCGGGGAGAACTGGCAGGTCAACTTCAGGGAGCTGAACGCATCGGACGAGAGGGGAATCGATGTGGTACGAAACCAGATCAAGCAGTTCGCACGGACGGCGCCGATGGGCGGTGCGGAGTTCAAGATCCTCTTCCTCGACGAGGCCGACGCACTCACGAACGATGCGCAGGCGGCGCTAAGGAGAACGATGGAGAACTACGCGTATACGTGCAGGTTCATCCTCTCGTGCAACTACTCGTCGAAGATCATCGATCCCATCCAGAGCAGGTGCGCAATATACCGCTTCAGGCCGCTCGACAGGGAGGCGGTAACCGAGGAGCTCAACAGGATCGCAAAGACCGAAGGGCTCAGCATAACCGAAGACGCCATGAGTGCAATCATCTACGTTGCACAGGGCGACATGCGAAAGGCGATAAACGCACTCCAGGGCGGAGCGATCATAAGCCCTGAGATAAAAGAGGAGATGATCTACGAGATCACGTCGACCGCAAGACCGGACGAGATCAGGGAGCTTCTCAGTATAATAATGGACGGCAACTTTAATGCCGCGGAGCACAAACTGAACGGGCTCATCACGGGGAGGGGGATCGCCCCGCTCGAACTTCTCAACCAGTTCTACAGGACTCTCATAGACAACCAGGAGATCGACAGAAAGCTGAAGGTCGAGATGATCAGCCATCTCGGAGATGCTGACTTCAGGATCAGCGAGGGGGCGAACCCGAACATCCAGATGGAAGCCCTGCTTGCAAAGTGCATTCTCAGCGCAGAGAACAGCGTCAAATAAGGACGGAGAACCAGGAGGATTAACAGGTGGCCGAAGAAGAAGAGGTAAAGATAACCGATAAGGCGGGAGACTGGAACCGCTTTTTAAAGAAGCATTACAAGGCGGAGCTCGGCGAGATCGCAAGGGAGTTCCCGCACAAAAAATCTCTCGTAATCGACTATCGCAAGCTGGAGAAGCACGGAAAAAAAGGTCTTGAGCTCGCAGACGAGCTCCTCAGGAACCCGGGGAAGGTCATCGAGGATGTCAGGGACGCGGTAAAGAACTACAACCTGATCTTTACCCGTGACGAAGAGGAAAAGGCCGACTACATCAATATCAGGTTCATCGGGCTCCCGAAGAAGGTCGCGGTAAGGGACATCAGGGCGGACGATATCAATACCTACATCTCGGTCGAGGGTATCGTCAGGAAGGTCACCGAGGTCCGGCCCCGCCTGACCTATGCCGTCTTCCGGTGTCTCCAGTGTGGAACGCTCACCCCGCCCATAAAGCAGGGCTATGGAAAATTCCAGGAACCATACAGGCCGTGCACCCAGTGCGAGCGGCAGACCAAGATGGAGATCGTCCCGTCGCTCTCGAAATTTGTGGACGTCCAGAAGATACGAATCCAGGAGTCGCCCGAGGGTCTAAGGGGCGGAGAGCAGCCTCAGACGATCGACGTGGACGTGACCGACGATCTCGTCGCACTTGCCGCACCCGGCGACAGGATAATAATCAACGGAATCCTGCGATCGATCCAGCGGGTGTCCTACGGGAACAAGAGCTCCCTCTTCGACATCTACATCGAGGCGAACTCGATCGAGATGGGCGAAAAGGAGTTCGAAGAAGTAAACATCAGCGACGAGGACGAAAAGGCGATCGTAGAGCTGAGTAAGGATCACGAGGTCTATCGGAAATTTGCAAGCTCGATCGCACCGTCCATCTACGGAAACGAGGAGGTCAAGGAGGCGATATCGCTGATCCTCTTCGGCGGTATCATGAAGGAGCTGCCCGACGGCAGTCACCTCAGGGGCGACATCCATATGCTCCTCGTAGGTGACCCGGGTATTGCAAAGTCGCAGATGCTGAGATATGTCATAAAGCTCTCGCCACGTGGAATATATACGAGCGGAAAGTCCTCGACATCCGCAGGTCTCACTGCAACGGCCGTCAAGGATGAGTTCGGCGACGGAAGGTGGACTCTTGAGGCCGGAGCTCTCGTCCTTGCGGACATGGGTATCGCGGCAGTGGATGAGATGGACAAGATGGCGAGGGAGGACCGGAGTGCACTTCACGAGGCGATGGAACAGCAGTCGATCTCGATCGCGAAGGCCGGAATCACCGCCACCCTGAAGTCGAGATGCGCACTGCTCGGTGCGGCGAACCCGAAGATGGGACGGTTCGACGAGTACGCACCTATGGCCGAACAGATCAACATGCCGCCGTCGCTCCTCTCCCGTTTCGACCTGATATTCGTCATGAAGGACCAGCCCAACGAAGCACTCGACCGTGCGATCGGTGAGCATATCCTGAAGTCGCACAGGGTCGGAGAGCTGATCGAGCACATAAAGAAAGAGCCGATCGAAGGTGTCGATTCGGACTACATCGAGCAGGCGTTGAAACCGGTCACGCCGGAGATCGAACCGGGGCTGTTCAGGAAATACATCGCATATGCAAAGAGGAACTGCTTCCCGATCCTCACCGACGAGGCAAAGGAGCAGCTCATGCACTACTACCTCAACCTGAGGGGTCTTGCCGACGAGAACAAACCTGTCCCTGTGACTGCAAGGCAGCTCGAAGCACTCGTCAGGCTCGGGGAGGCGAGTGCCAGGCTCAGGCTCAGCAAGAAGATCGAGGGAGAGGACGCAGAAAGGGTCGTCAGGATCGTAGACCGTTGCCTGAAGGACGTCGC
Source organism: Methanolacinia paynteri (assembly GCF_000784355.1). NCBI lineage: Archaea > Methanobacteriati > Methanobacteriota > Methanomicrobia > Methanomicrobiales > Methanomicrobiaceae > Methanolacinia > Methanolacinia paynteri. The sequence continues at coordinate 6,898 of NZ_KN360945.1, forward strand.
ATACGACCCGAACAGCGGCACATTCGACATCGACAAGCTCGTGACCGGCATCCCCAAACAGAGGCGCGACATCATCAGGGAGATAAAGGAGACTATCCGCAGCACAGCCGATGAATCCGGATATGCAAAGATCGATGTCGTCATCGAGACCATGGAGCAGAAGGGCCACCACAAGGACGATGTAAGGAAGAGGATCGACGACATGCTCCGGACCGGAGAGGCGATGGAGCCGAGGCACGGAATTATCAAATTAATATAGATAAGAAAGCAAAAGAAAAAATCAATATTCGTGATAATATGGACGATAAGATACAGGCCGCATTCGAAGCGGGAATAAAACTCGGGGCTCTCTACCACCAGTGGGTAGGAACGCCCATCTCGCCTGAAACCGCACATACCGTAGAGACTGCGATCGAGAACGCCGTCGGGCTCCAGCCCTTTGTAACGGATATAAAAGTCAGGATAGATACCGGACTAATGGTCCTAAACTCCTTCGGCTACAGCGAACTCGCCGGAAAGATGTTCGACGTCTCGATCACCACGAAGGTCGGCGATGCAGTATGCCGTGCGAAGCTCGCACTCGAGAACGAATACCCGCTGATGAAGATTCTCAGCATAGAATGAAACAATAAAACCATGAAACCCCCGCAGATCCCCATAACCGACGACCACATTCACATCGATCCCGTGAACGGCCGCGGGATGGAGGCGGTAAAAGATTTCAAAAGATCCGGCGGGACACATATGTTCCTTGTCACAAAGCCGTCGTGGTCGCACGGGATCACTCCCACACGGG
>NZ_KN360945.1:7802-25520 GCF_000784355.1 Methanolacinia paynteri
GAGATGACGAGGATGACGGACAGACTCCCTCTCGAAGAGATCGAGAAGATCATGTGCGACGCCCTCTCGATTGCGGCGGAATACGTAAAGGAGGGAAAGGCCGTTGCGCTCAAGAACGGGAGGCCGCACTATCCCGTCGAAGACGAGACCCTGGAATCCTCGAACAGGGTGCTCGTGCACGCAATTGAACTTGCCGCGGATTGCGGGTGTGCACTCCAGATCCATGCCGAGAGCGGGAAGTGTTCGGATGTCGTAAAGATGGCGGAGGATGCAAAGATGCCGGTCTACAGGGTAGTCAAGCACTTCGCAATCCCCGAGACCCCGCTCACCCCGTCGATGCTCGCGAAGCACGAGGCGATACCGGGGATGGCAAACGCCGGGAGGCTCATGACGATGGAGAGCGATTACATGGACGACAACGAGAGGCCCGGATCTGTAATCGGCCCGAGATCGGTCCCGCGGTATACGAGAAAGATGCTTGACTGCGGTTTGATCGACGAAGAGAGTGCATTCAGGATACACAAAGACAATCCCGAGAAGATCTACGGCGTGGAGATCACGCTCTGATTAATACCGCGATTGCTGCTACCAAAGCAGTTTAACCGATCGAAGCGATTAATATACAATGTATCTCCGAATATACAAGATGCCCGGCAAGGGAGAGATCGTTGCCGCGTGCGATCGTGAACTTCTCAACCGGACTCTGACCTTCGGCGATATCGAGTTCTTTGTCGATGAGAAGTTTTACGGCAATACCCCGGCAACTGAAGAAGAACTCATAACTGCGTTAAAGGAAGCTGAAAACGCCAACCTGGTGGGCATAAAGGTCGTATCCGTCGCAATCAGATGCGGGGCGGCGGAGCAGGAGTCCTGCCTCATGATCGGCGATATCCCGCACATCCAGATCTTATAAAATATGGATATTAAACAGAATATATGCCCAAAATGCGGCAGACCTACGGAAGAGGGCCTCTGCAGCAACTGCAGGGTCGAAGAGACCGAGTGGATGATCTGCCAGCCGCGTGTCCAGTGCACCCAGTGCCCCACCTGCGGGTCCCTGAAAACGGGAAGCATCTGGACTGACAGCCACCTCGAGAGGGAGAGCCTGATCGGGGAGCTTGCGATGTCGGGAGTAAAGCTCCATGAGGACGTCGAAGATATCAAAGTCACCCTCTCTCACCATGATCCGACCCCGAACAGGACCAGCGTGAAGGTGACAGTCGAAGCCACGCTATACGGGATTCAGGTTGAGCAGTCATGCAACATCCTGATTGTATGGATCGGCGAGCAGTGCGACCGGTGCAGCAGGCTCTCCGGGAACTACTATGCCGGGGTCATACAGGTCAGGGCGGACGGCAGGAAACCGGATGACTGGGAGAAGGCGAAGGCGGTCGAGATCGCCTACTCTGTTGAAGACTCCTGCCAGAACAGCGGCGACCGCCTCTCGTTCATAACGAAGACTGAAGAGACAAAGGACGGCGTCGATCTCGTCATCAGCAGCCATACGATCGGAGAGTCGATAGCCAAGGAGATCAAGAATCGCCTGGGCGGAAAATATACCCGTCATCCGAAACTCATCGGGGAGAAGAACGGAAAGCAGGTCTACAGGATAACATACCCTGTGAGGCTGCCGAAATTCAGGCGTGGCGACATTCTCGAGATTGGTAAAGAATACTTCGAGCTCCGTTCCAACGAATCGGGAAACATGAAGCTCTTCGACCTGCAGAACGGCGAGATCAGGTATGTCAACGAGAACGAACCCGCACGGCTCGTTGGAAACGTACTCGACTCGGAGACCGCTTTCGTCGCGTACAGGGAGAACGACACCTTCGGGATGCTCGACCCGAAGACATACGTGAATATCGAATGTATCAGAAAGCCCTGGCTCGAGGTCACCGAAGGCACCGAGGTCCGGTTCATCCGCGACAGGGAAAAAGACGCGATCATACTCCTGGGTTAGAGAGACATGCGGGCCAGAAAGATTCTGCTGGATTCACTTGCGGCCGCGATGGCCGACGAATGGGTTGACAAGAACAGGAAGCCCTTCGTCTCCGGCGATACGGCATATGTTCCGGTACGAACCGGTTATCCGGCCGATACGCAGCTCGACGAAAGACGGCCCTACAGGGGAAGGGGATACCAGATGATAGGCGACATCGCGGTCTTCCACGGTGAGAGGCCGGATGATTCCGACCTGAAGGGTCTTATCGAATGGAAGAATCCCCGTGCAGTCCTGTACATAAAAAATTACAGGGAGATCATGCGTCTCCCTGAGACAGAGACACTTTACGGCGAGTCTTGCGATGTTCTCCACAGGGAGGAAGGGTACAGCTTCCGGCTCGATCCATCGAAGGTGATGTTTGCGCAGGGAAACCGCGAGGAGAAGAAGAGGATGGCAGAGTTTGTCGCTGGTGCACCGGGGAAGGAGACCGAAAGGGTCGCCGACATGTTCGCGGGGATCGGATATTTTACGATCCCGATGGCAAAGGCCGGTGCATCCGTGCATGCGATGGAGATAAATCCCGTTTCCTTCGGTTACCTCAAAGAGAATATTGCCGAGAACTGTGTCGACGAAAACGTCACGGCAGAGAACGGAGACTGCCGGGATCTCCTGAAAGGCGAATACGACCGGGCCGTTATGGGCCATTTCGACGCACCTTCGATGCTCGGCAATATCCTCCCGCACATGAAGAGCGGCGGAACGATCCACCTCCACGCGATCGACGGCGGCACGGGAGGCAATGACAAGATTATAGATACCGCAGGAGAATATGGTTTTTCAGCAGTGGTAACTCTCAGGAGGGTGAAGAAGTACTCTCCAGGGAGCTGGCATACGGTGCAGGACGTGAGGCTTGAATGAAGGAGAAACTTCAGACACTTGAGAACAAGACGATAGTCCTCGGTGTTACGGGCAGTATCGCAGCGGTCGAGGTCATTAAACTCGCACGCGAACTGAGGAGAAAGGGTGCGTCGGTGAGAGGGGTTATGAGCAAAGCTGCCTGCGGAATTATTCATCCGGATGCACTCACTTATGCCTGCGACTTCCCTGCGATAACCTCGATCTCGGGCATGATCGAGCACGTGAAATACTGCGGGATCGGAGGGGAAGCTGACCTACTCCTGATCGCTCCTGCGACCGCAAATACGATCTGTAAGATTGCCGCCGGAATCGACGACACGCCCGTTACGACATTTGCCACGACCGCGATAGGAAGAGGTATGCCAGTCGTTGTAGTACCTGCGATGCACGAGAGCATGTACAACCACCCCGCGGTCAGGGACGCGATTGCAAAGCTCGAAGGCTGGAATATCACCGTCCTCTCCCCGCTGATGGAGGAGAACAAGGCGAAGATCCCCTCGATGCAGGAGATCGTCCTTACCGTCGAGAGGGAGCTTTCGGAAAAGCCTCTTGCGGGAGAGAAGGTTTTGATCACCTCCGGTGCATGCGTCGAAGAGATAGACGACGTCAGGGTGATGACGACGAGGTCGAGCGGAGCAATGGGCCGGGAGATGGCTCTTGCCGCATTCAGGCTCGGTGCGGACGTCACGGTAGTGCACGGCGGGGAGGAGATCCCGCTCGTCAGGAATATCGGGATCAGGAGCGCCTCCGAGATGAGGGAGGCCGTACTGGATATCCTGGAAAGTGAAAATCCCGGCTATTATGTAAGCGCTGCGGCGATCTCCGACTTTGCACCGGAAAGATTCGAAGGGAAGATCCCGAGCGGGACCCCCACGGCGATCAGGCTGAAGACACTTCCCAAACTTGTCGACGAGGTGCTTAGGAATCCCGGAACAAAGGTCATCGCCTTCAAACTCGGCTGGAACGAGATGGAGAAGGCACGCGAGATGATCGGGTCCGGGGTCTCCCTTGTCGCGGTAAATACCCCTGAATCGATGGGAGGGGAGACAGGCAGTTACACCCTCGTGACTTCCGGCGGCGAAAGCAGTGTTGAGGGAAGAAAAGAGGAGATTGCGGCGGCGATATGGAAAGAGATCGGGAAGCTGTAGCCTTCTGCCCCGGACATATATCGGGATGGTTTAAGCCCGTATTCATAGTTTCCGAGGGCCTCCCGGGGAGTGTCGGCGGCGGAATCGTGATCGACAGGGGAGTTGAATCGACCGCCGTTCCCTCGGACGAGACCAGAGTCACCTGCCTTTACACCGGCAGCGACGGATCTGTCCTGAAGACTGTCAAAGGCTCCTCTCCGGTGGAGCATGCACTTAAAACCGCAGGGATCACGGCGGAGATCGTTACGAGAAGCGATCTTCCACCTGAATCGGGCTTCGGCCTCAGCGGTGCCGCGATCATATCCTCGCTTGCGGCGGCGTCACGGGTCTCGGGAATTCGCCTGTCAAAGGAGCAGATATTCAGAATCGCATACGAGACGGAAGTTTCCCTGAGGACAGGTCTCGGGGACGTCCCCGCGATCGCTGGCGGAGGCTATGTATGCCGGAGAAGCCCGGGCCTGAAAGGAGAGATCATCAGGCGCTACGATATGGATGAGCCGATATTCGTCCTGAACTTCGGTCCGCTTCCTACAGCGGGTGTTCTCGGGGAGGAGAATGCCGTAAAAAGGATCGAAGATGCTTATTCGGGAAATTGCCCGGGGAGCCCGGCGGAGTTCTTCCGGACGGCAGGCGAGTTCTCCGAAAGATCAGGATTCATCACCCCTGAAGTACGCGATGTCCTCTCCGCCTGTGCTTCTAAGAAGATCCCGGCATTCATGACCATGCTCGGAAACGGGGTCGCCGCATACGGGAAAAATGCATCCGCTGTCCTCCGGGATTTCGGAACGCCTGAAGAGATGCACATGTCGAAGACCGGATTCACCGGAGATGGAGAAGATAAGATATGATACCCAAAGATCACCCGAGATACCGTTCGCTTGTAATGAGAGAGAAGATCGCCGATGCAGCACTGAAAGGAATCGTGGCGATGGAGGGCGTCGGCTCCCACGGAAGAGGAGAGGCATTCGATTATCTCATCGGGGAGAAGACGACGGAGAGTGCGCTTCTCGCAGAAAAAACCGCGGCAGCCCTCTTCCTCAATGCAAAGAAGCCGGTAATATCAGTAAACGGAAATGCGGCGGCACTTGCGGCAAAGGAGATCGCCGATCTCCAGAAGGCGACCGGTGCCGCAGTCGAGGTGAACCTCTTCCACAGGACGGAGGAGAGGGTCGAAAAGATAACCGCACTCCTCGAGGACGAAGGAGTTACCGTTCTTAAGGGAGAGTTCGAGAGACTGCTCCCGCTCTCCCACGACAGGGCGCTCTGCCTGAGGGACGGAATCTACAGCTGCGATGTAATCCTCGTCCCGCTCGAAGACGGTGACCGCTGCTCCGCCCTTGTGGACATGGGAAAGACCGTTATTACAATAGATCTAAACCCGCTCTCACGAACCGCGAAGACCGCGACACTCACCATAGTCGATGAGATCACACGTGCCCTTCCGAATATCACCGAAGCCTGCGGCCGGCTGGACAGCGATGAGATTAAGAAGTTAATAAGGAGTATTGACAACAAATATTTCCTCAACTCAGCAGTGAATGAGATAATGGGGAACCTCACCAATGCTATGGATTGAAAAATACAGGCCGACGAAATTTTCAGAAATAAAAGGGCAGGACGAGGTTATAGGCCATCTCGAAGGTTTTGTAGCCAGCTCGAAGCTGCCTCATCTTCTGCTCTTCGGCCCGCACGGGACAGGGAAAAGCTGTGCACTTGAGTGCCTTGCCAGGGGGATCTACGGGGAGTATTCTGCAGATAATTTAACGATAATCGAATCGGGAGCATTGTTCCGCCACGGAAAATCATGGCTTGAGAATATGGATAAGTTCTCCCACCTTTATAAAAAAGACGAGAGCGTTCTCTCGAACTTCAAGCGTATAGTCAGGTGGTACGCCTCCATGAAGCCGTTTAACGCGGAGTTCAAGATAATCGCGTTCGAAGAGGCCCACCTTCTTCCCTTCGATGCACAGGCGGCCCTGCGAAGAATCATGGAGAAATACAGTGCCACCTGCCGGTTTGTTCTCATGACACAGCAGCAGACCTCGGTCATCCCGGCAATCGCATCGAGATGTCTTCCGCTTTTTTTCAGGCCCCTCGACAACGAAGAGATAATCTCGGTTTTAAAGGAGATATCGTATGATGCGGGCGCCGGGTTCGCGATATCCGAAGAGGATCTCGAGTTCATAGCAGGCTCTGCAAAGGGCGACTGCAGAAAGGCCGTCACATACCTCCAGCTGTTCGTAATGAAGGGAGGAAGCCTGGATCTTGCGGACATATCAGGATCGGAGACCGAAATGATCGCCCGGTCGCTTTTTTCGGCAATGAAAGACCGCAACTTCCAGAAGGCAAAGGAATCAGCGGAGATGCTGATGATAGAGTACGGCCTTTCGGGCAGTGAGGTCATATCGGAGATCTCGAAGGTTGCAAACCTCGAGTATAACGATAAAAGGATCGCAATTGCTCTCGCTGATGCGGACATCAGGCTCTGCCACGCGGGCAATGAATTCGTCCAGGTGAACGCGGCACTTGCAGAGATAATTGCGGAGGTGTCCTTTGAGTAAGGTCTCGGTCCACTATGACAAGGTTGCCGACGATTACGACAACCATTACGATGCCAGCAACGGCCGCGACTATTACAGCCACATATGCGACGGCGTTATATCCGCACTCCCGAAGGACGGAAAGCTCCTTGATATCGGTTGCGGCACCGGCCTGTTCATGCAGCGGTATCTTAAGACCGGGAGGGAAGCGATAGGGATCGATATCAGCCAGGGGATGATTAGGAGGGCAAAGACAAGGAAGGTCTCCGACGTCGCTCTGGGAACTGCGGAGGTGCTTCCCTTCAGAAATGAGTCCTTCGATGCGGTATCGTCACTTCTTGCATTCTCCTACTTCCAGCACCCGGAATCGATGCTTGAGGAGTCGTTCAGGGTGTTGAAACCGGGCGGTTCGTTGTCCATCTGCACCCTGGGGAGGAACATCTTTACTTCTTTGGTTCCGGCGGCATACAGGATCGGGGAAAAGCTGAACGTGAAAAGGGTCGGAATGGCGTATTTCAGCGAACATTATTACAAGGAGGAAGAGATCAGAAAACTCCTTGAAGATGTAGGATTTGTCGATACGAATGTTTTCAGGCGCTCTTTCGCCCATGTCGACCTGAGGCCGTCCGTCTATTACCTGTCAAAAAAGATGGAGCCGTTTATTGAGAGCAGGATGCCCTATCTTGCATTTAACCTGTGTGCCTCAGGGAGAAAACCGGAAAAGAAAGAATAATTTTAGGGCTCTTCGCTAATCTGTGTGAATATAAAGATTATATTCAACTACTTTTGACAACCCCTCGCCGCGAACCGCACAGCAGATTCGCGGATCGGCCCCGACCCCGGGGCCTCTCAATTGTGATAGGCCACTCAGGGGATAGACGAGTATCCCCTGAGCGGCGAGACGCGGGAATTTATGGTGTGTACGGAATGGAATATACCAAAAAAAGTTCCTGTAAAAATCAAATTCAACAGCTTAGGGAACCCTTGTCGGTTCTCTGAGCGTGCCGTGGGAGGGCTATCTTAGGGCAAGGCCCCTGGGCAGGGGCCGTCCGGCGGTTTGACCGCCGGTGCCGGGGTCGCCTAGGGAAGGTAAAATAAGGTATGTGAGGATATGTGCTATCCCGAAATTATTTACCCACATGAAACAGCGAAGAACCAATTTTATCACTGATTTTTATCTTTTTTCAGAAGTTCGATTACACGCATCTTCTTCTCTATTGCCCTGTCAGCGGCTCCGGCCACCTTCTCCTTCATCTCTTCGAAGTCGCCGGGCGTTTTGTCGACGACCTTCTTGACGGGAGTATAGGCCGATTCCCTGAAACGCGGCAGGAAATCGATCATCTTTCCTGAGGACAGGAGCTTTGAATCAGCCGGGCCGGATTCGACATATCCTATCTTTGTCATTCTCACTCCGGCCTCACCGACAGTTCTGATGATCTCTTCGGCTGCGGACGGCGGTGCGACTACGAGGAGTGCATCCAGGGATACGCCGAGATAATCGATCTCCAGATCGTCGAGCATCTTAAGAACGTCGGGATCGATCAGCGACCGCAGGTTCTCCTCTTCGATCACGATCCTGACCCCGGCGGTCTCGGCCATCTCATAGACATCCCCCCGCAGGCCGCCGTTGGTGACATCGGTCATTGAATGGATCTCGTTGAGCACATCGCTCTTTAAGAGGGCCTCGCAGGCCTTCAAAAACGAGAGGTTGATCGTTTTATCGACCACTTCAGGATACCCGGAATATATGCCTGCGGTCGCGATGGTTCCTCCACCCGCACCTTCGCTCATCAGGATTACATCGCCGGGAACGGTCGATTTTCGTGCTGTCAGGTGTTCGGCGACGCCCACTGCACCGACACAGCCGGTTAAGCGTTCCCCTATGACCATATCCCCGCCGATACGGAGTGTCGATCCACTAACGAGAGGGATATTCATCATCTCGCTTACGACTGATATGCCTGCCGTATACTCGAAGATCTTTGCGACGTCCCCGTCGTCTGCAACATGGATATCAGAGATGAGAGCGACCGGTTTCGCCCCCATGACATAGACGTCCCTGAGCGTCGCACGGGTCACGTGGAATCCCGCGAGGAAAGGATAGTCAGAGAGGCGGGAATGCATCCCGTCGACTGTTGCGATTATATATTGTCCGCCTGCACTGACAACCCCTGCATCGTCCATCTCATCGACACCAACTGCCGCCTGGCCGGAGCCGATAATCCGGGGGAACTGCCTGTGAGCAAAGAAGTCCCCCGCACCCCTTGAACCGACGCCGAATTCGCCCATTGAAACGCCGGACGGTTCGAAACCTGCCAGGTCGCCTTTCATTTTCAGGGAATTTTCCACTTCGAGGACAACTGCCGCGGCAAAATCATGCGCAAACCCGGGATCGCATTTTTTTATCTCGACGATCCGGTCCGCAAGCTTATCTGTGACCGAATCTCTCGCCGCACCCGATGCAATTCCGTCGCGTGCGAACTGCTCAACATCCATGATGACATATCTGCTCCGATAACAGAAAAAAGTGCATGAAGTTGTATAGGAAGGCGGTTTTTTCTGAAAGAAAAAGGGCGCTTGAATCTCTTTTAGCAGTATTGTATCGGGGAGGGGGAGGTTTCCCCCTCCCTGTGACCCTCCCCCTCTATGGCGATAGGTCGCCGTCGGGACGGGCTAGCGTCCCTCAGGCTCCGTATTTCCTTTTCCGGTGGGAATCCAACTGATTTAATAATCAAAATTAAATTTATTTCTCCCGGCCGAGGCTACCCGAATGGGTAGCGTCCAGGCCGGGTTATCGTAATTGCGCAAATTCGCGTAGCGAATTAAGCATGGGGCTGCCCCGTCAGGGGCTTATGCCCATAGAGATATTTAGATACCAGAAAAAACTTCAACACCAAAAAACCCGATTATAATATCACATGAACAAAGTGCACGCGGGATCTCCATGCGCCTGCTCAATCGGCGGGTCGGATTCCGGGGGCGGAGCGGGAATCCAGGCCGACATCAAGACATTCAGCTCTCTCGGCGTCTGGGGCCTGACGGTTATAGCCGCAGTAACGGCACAGAACCCTAAGAAAGTTTTGGCATACTGGCCCCTCCCGGAAGATGCCGTCAGGATGCAGATCGAAGCGGTCGTTGAAGAGTACGATGTTAAATATTTCAAGACCGGGATGCTTGCAAACGGCGGCATAATAAAAACTGTCTCCGAATCGCTTCCAAATGACGCTGCACTCGTCCTGGACCCGGTCATGATATCAACAAGCGGATCACCGCTTTTGGATAAAAATAGCGTATCTGCACTCACGGAACTCCTCATACCCAGGTCATACCTCCTGACCCCGAATCTTAACGAAGCCGCTTATATTACAGGTATGGACTCGGTAAAAACAAAAGAAGAGATTGAAAAAGCCGGACGGATTATGCTTGACCTCGGGGCAAAGGCGGTTCTCGTCAAAGGCGGCCACGGGGAAGGTGATTATGCAACAGACATCCTCGTCACAGATTCGGGACTGACCGAGTTCAGGGGAAGAAGATATCCTTTTGAAGTTCACGGAACCGGGTGCTGCATGTCAGCCGCGATAACATCTTTCCTTGCATCAGGCTTAAAACTTGAAGAAGCCTGTGCAAAGGCTAAAATATTTATTGAAACTGCGATAAATCAGGGATTTTCAGGAAAGAGCAATATTATGAGCGTGAATCCTTCATTCGAAACAGGAAATTATAATAATAAATATTAAATCAATATAAGAGTAAATTAAAGCAACGGGTAAAATGTTGGATAAAGTCGACAATGCCATATTAAACGAACTTGCCAAAGACGGCAGAACTTCAATGGCGGATTTGGGAAAAAAACTTAATATTGCCCCATCTACGGTTTTTAAAAGGATTGAGAAGTTAAAGTCAAGCGGGATTATCCAGCGTTTCACAATTGTTGTTAATCCGGAATATTTCAAGCATTCGATTATTGTATTCCTGTCGATCTCAGTAGATCCACTTGAAAAACCGAATATCGAGCAGTATCTCCTGAGAATGGATCATATACTTGAAGTATACGAAACGCTGGAACCCAATGATTTTCTTGCAAAAGTCAGGGTATCCGAAATAGCCGAACTCAAGAGAGACATATTGATTCCGCTCAGCGAACTCCAGGGAGTTCGTGAGATTAAACCGATACTGACCGTGAAGAAGGTAAAAGAGCAATTCTGGAATATTGAGGAGTACGATCTACATGGATATTAGTGTTCTAAACAGCTGCCTTGCGATAATCACTCTTGTGCTGGGTGCTGCCCTTATCGTATATATGTATCAGGCTTACAAACTTGTAAAACAGCAGAGTATCCTTCTGTTGATGTATGGTGTATTTATAATTATAATCGGTATAGTCCTCCCGGATATTGTAGCACTTTTCTTCCAGGAAACTTTTGCATGGTTTTGGGCGGAGATCTTTTCAAGATGCCTTGCAATCATCGGCATATGTGTAATAATCTATTCCATTCTCAGAGGCTGAACGATGCAAAACAAAACCAGTTCATTTGCAAGAGACTGGCAGTTTTTAAAGATATCCAGGAGTTGGAAGCCTCACGATTTCTCTAAAGACATTCTTGAGAAATTAATACTGGAAAATGACAGGTACATAAATGAAAAAATCTGTAACATCGTCCTGGAGCTCGGAATAAAAGAAGGAAAAGAGATTAAGGAACGGCTTGGCAATCAAATCGAGATCAATACTGTTATAGAGGGTATCCTGCTCATATCAGGACAGGACTACAACATCAAAAAGAACAACGAGAAAACAGAGATCATTGTCTCAAAATCATTAAAATCCAAAGAAAATCCAATTGATAATTCGGATCTAATCTCAATTCCGTACCTTAAAGGAGTAATAAAATCAATAATGCCGGGGTCACATTTTCTGGACTCCAGCGAGAGCCTGACAATTTATTTTTGAAATTTCCTTTTATTCAAAATATAGGGGAAATATTTTTTCCATTGTCGTTGCGATTGGTAAATTATATTTCCCTGAAACTATAAAGAAGGCCAAACTATTCTTAAATTCCGAATTGCTCAAAAGGTATATAAATTCAATAGTGAAAATATGTATTAATAATCCGTAAATCGGAAATAATGGTTTCGGGTTTTTTATGAGGTGAGATTAATGAAATTCATGACAAATGAAGAGGGTGTATCGCCGGTCATCGGTGTCATCCTTATGGTGGCAATAACGGTAATTCTGGCAGCAGTTATTTCCGTATTCGTCTTCGGACTTGCCGGTGACCTTGAAGGTAGTGCACAAAAAGATGTAACAATGAAGACCGGTACAAATGATGATGGAGAGATCACGTTCACAATATTTGCCGGAAAAAATGTTGAACAGATAACTGAAATTACATGGGCGAACAGTACCGGGAATGAAACCCTTTCAGGGAATTTCTCAATTGGTTATATTAACACTACAGGCTGGAAGAAGGATGTATCAGGAACTGTAACGTTTACAGCAGAGTTTACTGATGGTAGCAGACAGATTGTTGCCAGTGTCCCATAAATCTAATATCTTTAATTTTTTTAATTCCAATTTATCTGATTACCATTCTGTTTCCAAGCAATCCTTTCAGTACCATAAATATCCTAAGCAAGAGAAATCGAATTATTAAAAAGTTTAGTCCTGTATGATCTTTCAGGAATTATTCCGTTATATATTCAAACAGGAGCTCAAGCGCCTCTTTCTCTCGGCTGCCACCGCACTTCCGGACAAGGGAAGCATGGTGATCGATCAACTGCTTCAACTGTGGATCACGGGTCATGACATACCTTGTCCCGTGGACTGTTGCCTCAATTATGCTGTTGAAACCACGGTTGACAGGGTATATCCTGTTGTCAATTATCTCTTCGGCCACGGGTACCAGCCTGACAATCGCCGCTTCGCCCGAATCCCTCTCTATTTCGGTTTTAAATACGATCCATGCTGACGAGTGCTTCAGGCGCTTAACCGCCATGTCTCCGGCAGTCTCGTTGCAGAAATAATCCTCCGGCAGATCGCCGAAAGCAGTTTTTACATAGATTACAGGATCATGGATGATATTGGCGACGACCCATCCTTCACTGCGAATATTTTCAAGCGTATGTGTCCCGTGAAAGAGAACCATCTTTGGAGAACCATCCTTTACGATAATTCCTATAGGAGCCGCATTGTTTCTAGTCGTCGCAATGATCTCGTTGATCCCTTCGCCTAAGAGTCCCATTCCCATCCCTCGCTTATGGCAACATATATTCCTGCAATGATTATATCTGCTATCGATCCCGGATTGACACCCTTCTCAAGGCACATCATATCGAAATCATCGATCGAAAGCTCTCCTTTCTTTACCAGGCATGCCTGTTCTCTCGCCCATTCTGCTGTCTCATCGCCGAACTTCTTCACGATGAATGTATCCTTTTCCCCGGAGAGAAGGGAGATGAACGCATCGGAGACTGCTCCCCTTCCCCTCCCCGACTGCTTCAGGAATTCGGCGGTTTTCTTTGTCAGCTGGAAACTGTTTGTCCACTCTGCCGCAACCATATCTTTGGGCGAGGAATATTCCATCACATCATAAAGGGTCATTCCGTTCTTCGTCAGGTAATCGATTGCAGCAGGATCGTTTACATCGATATCGTCGGTTTCGTTCATCCTCACCGATGTAAGCCCGAAAGCCCGGTAAAACAGAATTGCGTCATCAACGGTAGTGGAATGGATCAGTTCCAAAGCTTTTTCGATCGTCCCGGCTGCGATAAGAGGAATTAAAAGTATAAAGGCACCGAAATGCGTGTTGCCGCCGGAGTGGACGTTTGTAAGTGCTACAGCTTCATATATGATGCCGCCGAGCCCTTTTTCAGAAGAATGAAAATTTTCGGCCTCATCAAATGCAGGCCTTGCGAGAATCGCAGACGCAAGAAAATGCTCGAGGCATGTATCGTCATAGTCGTGATACCGGTCCACGTTACCGGGTTTTACCCCGGTGCAGACCTCGAGCATCATTGCAATCTGGGCGGTCTCAGCCCGCGATCTCTTCTTCTCTGTTATCTTCATCAAACAACCTTTTCATGATCTTCTCGGAGAGACGGCGCTTGTATCTCATGTAGTCAGCAAGCGAGATGCCCTCCTTTTTGATGCTGATATCCCTGAACATACAGGGAGTCGAGCCTTTGCAGCACCAGGCAAGACTGCCGAAGCATGTACTCGATCCCGAAGCAAGGGGAGTGTTCTGGACCGATTCGATCTTCAGATCGTGGTATTCCTTCGGTGTCATCCCTGCTTTCTTAAGTGCAGGCATCAGCGGGCACTGCTTGACCGGCATACAGCAGAAGGTCAGGCCCCTGAGATCCCCTCCCCTGCAAAGCTGCTTGGGGGAGTTGTACCACCCGGTCTCGTCTGCATAGGCTGATATTGCCATATCCAGATAATTCAGCGTATTGGCATCCGAATTTCGTGCAAGGGAGACCATGTCCGCCCCGTGCGCGAACAGGTCCTTCATCCTCTCGAATGTATTGACCGAATTGTTGGCGATAAGAAAGAGCGGGCAGCTGTTTCTTATCTGCTTTATCTTCGAGGAACCGAAGTCCATCAGGTCGACATGGAGAATGTCGGCACCTGCCTTCCATAACAGGCGTGCAAGTTCCGAATCGTCTTCGACGACCCCGGCCCTGATCTTGACCGATACCGTGACCCCGGTACTTTTCAGGGCGGATACGACCATTGCAAGTTTTTCAGTATTCTGAAGGTAGTACTCGCCGCATCCTGCACTGATCATCGCCGGCTGGCGGCAGTGTGCGTCGATCTCGTATATCACGCCGTCGCCGAGTTCGTGTGCGATCGATACGAAAGATTCAGGACTGCTGCCCCTAAGGTTGATGCCGGGTATGACATCGGTCCCTGCCAGTTTTTCAATCTCCGCTTTGAGAGTCGCGGCAGGATCGGTTGAAATGAACTCTTTGCGCCCCTCTTCTTCCATCAGGGCACTTGCATTAATTGTCGCTTCATCGATCGAGTAACCGCCGATAAAAGCCATTCCGATATTTTCTTTCCTCGCAAGGACATAATCCGCATCCACGATCCCTGCCATTGAGGCTATTGCTATTGGTGTCTTTACAGTACGGCCGTTTACAATGAGCTCGTACCTGTCATATGGATCCATCATTCTTCCCTATAGGTTTGTTTTTAATATCTAATGATTTTGGATGGGGCCGGCAAGAACATACCCGCCGCCTGATCTCTCCAGTCTGATTCCGACTGAAAAATCTTCCTTTGAAATGCCGGCATTTTTTTTCCTGAATTCGATTACAAGATTCCACGGGAGAAGGTATGCCTCCTTCGGTTTTCCGGCCCCCGCGCGAAACTCGACTGCAAGAAAGCCCTGTCTTCCGGTTTTCTGAATAAACTCCGATATCGCGTCCACCTGGTGCACACCATCCTTGTCCTCGTGGAAGTGCTGCGTGAAATAGAGTTTCTTTCCCTTCAGCGACTTGCACTCGATCGCAAGATAATACCTCGGGTCGAGCGAATCCGAGAGAACGTCGACATACTGTGTAATGAACCGGGACTGCTTCAGCCTGTATGCATATCCCTTTGCCCCGGTTCTCTCGAAATATTCGTTGAAACATTTGACGATATCTCTTTCAAAATCACTCATTTGTATATAATAATCTTTTGAATAAGTGAAAAATCAATTGGTAATTATTTTTTAATAAGATTGTAATACATTGTACTATATGCCAAAGATCGGATTCTTACTGGTAGGACATGGCAGCAAAAAGCCATACAACAAACAACTCATCGACAATACGGCAAAGATCATTGCCGGCAAGGAAGCAGGATACATTGTTAAAACAGGATTCATGGAATTCAGCGAACCGACGATCCCGGAGGCACTCGAATCTTTCAGGGGCGAGGACATCGAGATGCTCCAGGTTGTTCCTCTGTTCCTTGCAAGGGGAATGCATATAGACAAAGATATCCCGGAAATTCTGGGTATTGAAGAGGGCGGCCACAATGGAACCTTCAAGCTTAACGACAAGGAGATTCCGCTTGTCTTCGCTGACCCCATAGGAGAGAACGAACTGCTCGCCGATCTTATGATCGTAAACGGAAAGAAAGCAGTCGAAGACTATCTCTGATAATTTCAGAAAAAAATGCCTCAAATAAAGGCAAAATCAATTTTATGAAGATCCTTGTTCTCGACACGATCCATGGCGGGAAAATACTGGCGGAATACCTGAAAAGGGCCGGTCATGCCGTTGATACCGTGGATGTCTACCGGGGCAGGGACGGATCTGTTACTGAAAATGAAGCGGCAGTTAAAGTCTATGACCTTATCGCCGCACCTGTTCATCTCGATCCGGATTACAGGCTCCTGAATACAGGTGCTAAAGTTATATCACATCATGAAGCCGTAGCTATGGCCGTTTCGGTCCCGGGAGATGCCCTGCTGATCGAGATCACGGGTGCAAGAGGGAAGACTACCACTGCACATGCGTTGCTGCATCTAATGGAAAAAGACGGGTGCGGAATTCTCCATACATCCAAAGGAACTGTAAGATTCCCGGAGAAAAAACAAATCTTCAAAAGGAGCATCACTCCTGCAACCCTCGTCGAGGTTCTCTCTGCCGCCGCAGGAGAAAAAGAGTACCAATGGATCATCGCCGAGGAATCCGTCGGGGTGACAGGTCTTGGGGATCTTGGGATACTGACTTCCGGGACGGACTACCCGATTGCAAACGGGAAAAAGTCCGCACTTGATGAAAAGATCAGGCTTCTTAAGGGATGCAAAAAGATCCTCCTTGCTCCGGGTATTGATGCGGATATTCCGGGTGCATATTACTCAGGCGATATCGTTGTAGTCGAAGATGATCTCTGCAGGTTCGATTATGCCGGAATTAAAGGAGAGTTTTCCAACAAACTCCTCACGGTCGAAGGCTACAGGGAGGCGCTGATGACGGCTGCGGCGGCTGGCTGCATCCTTGGAAAAGATCCTTCATGCCTTGGTTCCTTTTCGGCACTTGAAGGAAGGCTCTCCTACAGCATCCGTGACGGAGTCGGGATAATAGACAATTCAAACAGCGGCACAAACAGAAAAACCGCAGCTGCGGCTTCAACTTATGCACGCAGGATCTCCCCCGGCCGGGAACAGGTGCTTGTTATAGGTGTAGAAGCCGATAATATATGTGAAGGTTTCCCGGACGATGAGATCGCAGGCGCAATATCCGATATAATGCCCTATGCGGCTGTCGTGGTTTCAAAAGATCCGGAATATGTCAGGAAGATCATTCTGCCGGGAATAAAATTCGAAAGTGCATCTTCCCTGGAAGAAGGCGCAGAAAAAGCTATGAAATACGGAACAAACAGGATAATTATCCTGTCCGTCAAGACCTGGAGATGAGAAGATGAACTATATACAGCCAAGACCAAGCTCGATCGTGGCCGCACTCTATACGGTCAGGGATCTCGGAGTGGATCTTGCGATCCTCCATGGGCCCTCGGGCTGCTCGTTCAAACATGCCCGTCTGTTGGAAGAGGACGGGCTCAGGGTGCTGACAACCTCGCTTGCGGACAACGAATTCATCTTCGGGGGGCAGCAGGTTCTTGAAGATGTCCTGAGGTACGCGGAAAAGGAGTTCAAACCTCAAAGGATCGCGGTTGTCGGGACATGTGTCTCGATGATCATCGGCGAGGACATGGAAGCTGCAATAATAGACTCGGGCATCGGGACTCCTGCAATAGCAGTTGACATTCACGCAGGGTTCAGGGAGAATATCGACGGTGTAATTGCCGCTCTCGAACCTGCAGCCGAGGCGGGATGGATCGATGAGGATGAGCTCGAGAGGCAGAAGAGGCTCCTTAAAGCCGCAAACGAGGTTGAAAGAAAGAGAGGTGCTGCATACAAGCCTTATGTCCAGCCGTCGAGAGGGGATCTCAAACATGTTGTCGCGGGACGCCTCGTGGAGTCTGCCTGTTCCGGCAAAAAAGGGATTGCGATACTCAATGCAAAAAAAGAGACTGCATATATGTTTGCCGACGCTCTAATCGCACTGCATGAGAGATGCCCGGACGCCGATATCACATATGTGGTGAACCTGGAAAACAGGGGGCTTCCGAAGATACGGCGGGATGCGGAGACGATCCTCTCGGGAATCAGATCTG
>NZ_KN360945.1:25652-27440 GCF_000784355.1 Methanolacinia paynteri
ACCTTGAGGGAATCGAGTCTTTCTCGGTTACGAACGGGCCGAGGCAGGTCGAACCGTTAAAAGAGTTCGGGCATGACCATGTGGTTGTCGAGATCGATCTTCACCCGAAGACACTCGGAGTCAGGGAGATCGTCCCAAGCGAATTCGGGGATACGATCAGGAGCATCTGAGAACGATGAAGAGCTTTCTTATAACCGGGGATCGGTCGGGAAGCGGGAAGACAAGCATCACTCTTGCACTGAGCTCCATCCTCTCGGATGACTTTACTGTCCAGACCTTCAAGGTCGCGATGGACTATATCGATCCCTCCTACCTTACCGCAGTAACAGGAAGGCCGTGCAGGAACCTCGACAGTTTCGTGATGACGCCGGACCAGATCCTGGACAGCTATACCAACGGATGTATCGGTGCCGAGGTGGCCGTCATCGAGGGAGTCCGCGGGCTCTTCGAGGGATCCGAGGCCCTGAGCGATACCGGTTCTACGGCAAGCGTTGCCAAGATGCTCGGCCAGAATGTCATACTTGTAATCGATGCAAGGAGCATTACGAGGAGTGCGGCTGCAATCGTCATGGGATTTCTTGCTTACGACCCGGATGTAAGAATAAAGGGCGTCATTCTCAACCAGATTATCAGCGAAAAACATCTCAATAAGGCAAAGACCGCAATCGAAGCTGCAACGGGGATTCCTGTCATCGGCGCAATTCCGAGACGCGACGAGATGAAACTTACAATGAGGCATCTCGGTCTGATACCGTTTCTCGAAGGAAAGAAGGATGATGAATTCCTGAAAAGAGTCGATGCGGTAAAAGAGATTGTCAGCAGGAATGTCGATATCGACGCACTACTTGACCTTGCAGGCGAATCTCCTGCACCGGTCACTGTTCCCGAAAGCTTCGTCCAGGCAAAGGAGAAGGATGTAAAGATCGGGGTCGCGGTTGACGAGGCATTCAACTTCTACTATAACGATGTCTTCGATATCCTCGGTGCGAAGGGTGCGGAGATCGTTACGTTCAGCCCGATCCATGACAGGCTTCCCGAGGCCGACGGCTATATACTCGGTGGCGGATACCCGGAGATGTTCGCCGGAGAACTGGAAGCAAACGACAGGATGAGAGAGACGATTCTGGAAGTCTCAAGGAACGGCACTCCGATCTATGCCGAATGCGGCGGGCTGATCTACCTGACAGGTGAACTCGTGCTTAAATCGGGATGGAACGAGCTTGATGCGGATAAAAGCTACAGTATGTGCGGTGTCTTCGATGGAAAAACAGTGATGCCCTCGAAAAGAGTGATCGGCTACGTCAAAGGTGTTTCCGATTCGAGATCTCCTCTTGGGGAGGCTGTCTTCAGCGGCCACGAATTCCACCACACCGATGTCAGGCTCCCGAAGGATACGCACTACAGCTACAGGCTCAGCAGGGGTTCGGGAATCATCGGGGGATTCGACGGTGCGGTTGCCAACCGGACGCAGGGAAGCTACACGCACCTTCACCCTCTCGCTTCGGCAGGGATGATCGGGAATTTCGTTGAGAACTGTAGGAAAAAAGAATAAAACTGGATTAAGTCCTAAGTAAGAGAAGCAGTCTTCCGGTTTCTTTTTTTTCCCCCGGCTGAGGCTACCCGAACGGGTAGCGTCCAAGCCGGGCTATCACAATTGCGTGAGTTTGCTATGCAAACTCGCGCCAGGGTTGCCCCGTTAGGGGCTTATGCCCCTTCAAATGACTTGGCAAAAATAAGATATGATAAACAAGGGAGGGGGAAGTTTCCCCCTCCCTGTAACCCTCCCCC